>JASJDJ010000085.1 GCA_030065635.1 Xenococcaceae cyanobacterium MO_188.B32 | reverse complement strand
TCAAAGTTTTCCCTTTTTGGCGTACGCCAGTTGGCGGTAATTACGCCAAGCGCGATCGCCAAGAGAAAATAGCGCTCGCCAAACCCTTTAAATAGAGTAATCTGTTTTATTACATAAAGGGGGCTGATGAATGTGGGTTTAATAGTTTGGATAACTGGCTGGCGCAGGGTTAGTTCGTAGGTATCTGAGTTAGATTCAATATCGAAATCATCGAAGGGAGGCTCAATTATTTCATTATCATTGTGGTTGTAGGTGAAGCCAATAGTACCATTGCGGGGATTACAGGGAATTTGGTAGGCAATATCGAGTTTATCTAAGTTTACCTAAGTATTTGCTGTGCAGCCACGATCCGATCGCGCTGTTGTTGTTCGGGGGAATCATGAACCGAACCAATTAATTCTGTTCATCAATAATAATTAACGAAAATGGTCAATTCAATAGTTATTATGTACTACGATATGGAACTTGAATTTGTTTTAAAAATCAACCTCTCAACTTGTAAGCCTCATTTTTAAAAGGCTTTTCAGATGATTGTCCCCCCAAAAAATCACAGCCAATTACCTAGTAAAACGTAGGAAGCCCAGAAATAGGGACGATTGCGACTATCATCCTTTAAAAATTCTAGTTGAGCGCGACGGAGAGCTTCTGCTTTAGTTAAATTAGGATTGTTAATTAATTCTCGGTAAAATTGACTTAAGAGAACCCCAGGAGATTCATCAGCAGAAACTTTCCAAAGGGTTGCTAGAGTACTTCTTGCTCCTGCATTAATAGCAACACCAGCTAATCCTAGAGTAGCTCGCTTATCTCCTTTAGCTGTTTGACAAGCAGCTAAAACTAGTAACTCAATTGGTTCAGATTCGATTTCTTGACGACTTTTGAGGAAATTACTCAATTGGTTAAGATCGATCGAGTTATCCCAAGCAAGAATAAAGGTTTGTTCGGGTTGGGAACTAAATTGACCATGAGTTGCGATGTGAACAACAGGAAAAGGAAGCAATTGAAGCTGATTTTGGAAATTTGAGACGGTAAATTTGTCATCTAGAAGGATTTGACTGGGAATTTCTCCGCTGATTTGGTTCAATTGTAAATCTACATTTTTGAGAGGAGGATAGTTTTGGCGAGATTCCGTTAAACCGGCTAACATCGCGTTTAATTGCTCTCTTTGTAATGTTTTGGGTTCTAGCAGTTCTAAACCTGAAGTTATAGCTACGGCGTATTTCTCGATTAGATAGTTTTTGCCGTCATAAAGAACAGCCATAGGAATATTTCTCAAAGGAGTATCGAGGAAAAAAACTAGGGTATCAACCTTAGCTCGTTCTAAATCTGTAGCCCAAGGTGCAATAAGCCATTGATAAACTTGATTGGCATCTGCTTGAACTTTTTTCTTAGTGTGAGGTTTTGCTAGATTATTTTGCAGTTTTTGTAATATCTGTTCTACTTCTCCTTTCACTATTTTTGTCTTGTGATATCTTAATTCGTTGTCATTAGGCAGCTTGAGAATAACATCAATTTGTCCATCCAGGAGAATGGGATAGATAATTGCTTCTGTAGAGTTGGGACGATTAGCAATATTATCTAATGCTTGGGTACTCTCTAAGTTGCAGCGCAGAAAGCTTTCTAATTCTGCTAATTGAAGATTTTGAATAACTTGACGAGTTTGCACTAGATTTTCAGCAATTGGTTTTTGTAAAAGCAATTGAGCCAATTGTCGATAAACAGGTTCGATATTATCTCGAAAAGAAAATTGTACGTCAGAGTTAATGGTTAACAAGTCACCGCGTACAGATTCAAGAGTTTGGACAGCAGATTGATAATAGGTAATAGACTCTAAGGTCTTTTCTTCAGCTCTAAATAAACGTCCTAATTGCCATTGCCATTGATAAGCTATATCGGGAAATTCGCTAGGTTGAGCCAAGTATAGGGCTTTCTGAGTTAATTGTCTTGCTTGCTGTCTCCATTGTTTTGCTTGAGTCGATCGTCGTTGCTGCTGTGCTAACAGGGCAAAATATTCATACAATCCACCTAAATTACCAAGAGCATAAGATTTGGCTCGCTTGTCTTGTAGTTCTGAACCATCTTGAATTGCCATTTCAATTAAGTTAGTGATTTTATTCCAAGAGGTATTTTTTAGAGAATCGTGTTGTTTGAGACAAGCTAAACTTTTAGCCAAAGCGATTTGAGCATAAACTTTGGTTCTATTTTTAGGTAAATTCGATAGTTGAATGTTTTTAGATAATTCCCGAGCTTCTGACCATTGACCAGTAGTAATTAACAGTTTTAAGAAATTGAGTTGTGCTTTAATTGTCTTAGTAGAGAATTTTGCTTCCTCAGACTCTAATACTTGTCGATACTTATTCTCAGCTTTTTCATAGAAATTGGCCGTATTTTCTGAAAGAGATAAAGATCGATCGACATCACAACGCCAAGGAAAATACTCATAACGAATAGATAACTCCCGCTCTCTTTCTAAGTTTCCCCAAGAGTACCAAGTATCAGCCAAACTTAAGTAACTAGTCGTTATATCGATCGCAGAGTTGGAACTTTTTGCTAGTTCTAAACCTTGTTGTAAAAATTGTTCGGAATTAGCTAAATCGCCAAGAGTACGAAAAACATTGCCTAAACTAATTAATCCTTTGAATTTTAAATCATCTGGCAAATAATCGAGATTTTTTTGTACTGTTTCGATCGCTTTTTTTGCTTCTTGATACAATCCTAAAGCTTGCAAAGCCTGTACTTGGTTAATCTGGCTGCTAACAATTCCCTGGTTATCGTCTAATTTTTGATAAATTTTAGTAGCTAATTGCCAGCTAGAAAGAGCATTGTCTGGATTACCTTGAAAATAACCAATACGACCGGATATATTAATTATTTGAGCTAGTATTTGTCGTTTTTCTGCCTTTAAATCGGGAATTTTCCAAGTATCGGGACGATCTAAGTTATAGTTAAATTCCAGAAGAGTCAAGCTTTGTGCGATCGCGCTCTTGGCTTCTTGCCATTTTCCTAGTTGTTGATAGGCTAGGGAGAGATTACCTCTGGTGATGGCTTCTTTCTGTTCTTCTCCTAAAGCAGCAAAGGTATCGGCAGCTTGTTGTAATTTATTTACTGCTTCGCTAAATTGTTCTGCTTGGTAGTATTTTCTTCCCTGTTGTACTAAGTTTTGAGCATCGGTTAGGGTAGATGTAAGTATTTGTCCTCGCCCTGGCACGATCCCAGTAGTAAGGAATAAGCCGAGTAAAAACCCAATTAAGATTAAACGAGAAACTTTCATAATTAGTTTTAAATTGATACTTCAAAAAAGATTCAATTGCAGAGATAAATACAAACCTTGTTCCTGTAAGGTTCGCTCTCGTGAATTTGTATCTATTAGAGGAATTCCGTAATCAAAACGAAAAGTAAAATTCTCTTCTTGCCAGAGTAACCCAATACCCATAGCTAATAAATTTTGAGGGTCTGGATTGGGTACATCAGCGTAATTCCAACCTTTGCCATAATCAATAAAAGGTACTATCTGTACAATTCCTGATTCGGAAAAACCTTCAGTAATGGGTATGCGGAGTTCTGCCGAAGCTAATAAGCCATTGTCAGTAAGTAGTTGGTCTTGACGATAACCTCGGACAGTATTAAAACCACCAATACTAAACTGTTCTGAAGGCAACAAGGCATCATTTGCTAGTTGCAACCCAACCCTCAGCAAGAGCAAAGTGTTTGGAGCTAGCAAGCGTACCCACTGGGCTTGTCCTCGCCAAGCTAAAAAGCGACTGTCGGGAATTCTTTCAACCCCTTCAATCTGTTCGTTAGTAGTCGAATTAAAAGCATCTAAACCGAAGCTAAACTCAGAACGGAGGGCGAAAACTGAACTAGCATCTCGTCTCGTCCATTCTTGACCAAATCGCAGGGCAAAGATCCGAGTCTCACCATCTTCTTCAGCACCAAGAGAAAAGGAGAAAGGCATCCCTGATAAGAAAGATTTACTTTCTCGCCAAAAGGCTGTTAAGCTGAGAGCAACTTCGTCGGAGGTTTGAGTTTGGTTATTAATAGTTTGTAGGATTGGCTGGCGCAGACCCAATTCGTAGTAGGTAGACTCCGATTCGATATCTAATTCATCGAATGGCGGCTCAACAACATCGTTAGCTTGGTAATTGAAGTTAAAGCCAAGAGTGCCGTTGCGGGCATTAATCGGGACTTTGTAGGAGGCATCTACTTTATTGCTGCCATCGGTATTGAAGTAAGTCACACTCAGTTCATCTCCTAGCCCCAGTAAATTGGCTTCTCTGAGCAGACCGCCCCGCTGGAAAGTCCCAATACTGGGAGAGCGATAGTTATCAGCGATGATTTGGAAATCGAAGGAAGGAGCCTCTGTAACTGCAACTTCTAAAATATTTTGTCCTGGACGGGAACCTTCGGACAGGGTAGCAGATATACTTTCAATCAGAGGATCTAGTTGGAGTAATTGTAAAGCTTCCTGAAGGCGATTAATATTTAAAGGTTTAGATACAGCTAGGTTTAAGCGCGAGCGTATGTAATTAGAATTTAGTTTGAGAGAGTCTGACCCAGGAAGTATTTTTATCTCTGTCAATTCCCCTTCAATAATTTTAACTTCAACAACTCCTTTTCCTTGTTTTTCAGTTTCTTCTGGAATTGAAATAATTGCCCCAGAGGTAATATATCCTTGTTGGGCATAAAAATTAGCAATATCCGTAGCAATTTGCAGCAATCTGGTTAGGGAAAGCGTTCGGTTCGTTAAATCTGTAGTAAATTTTTCGCTTAATTTTTCCTTTGTAAAAGCAGTATTGCCAGTGAAAATAAATTCAGTAACAATAATTGTTTCTTCCGTACTGGGAAGTTCTTCTGGTGGAGTTATGGGGAAGGGAAGTAATTCTTCTGGCGGTGGCGGTGAAGAGGGAGTTTGTTCGGGTAGAGAAGGAGGCGAAAGGGGCGGAATGACATCCTGTGGTGGGATTTGAGGAATAGCAGGAGAATCAGGAGTATTTTGCGTAATGTCGCTAGTTTGTGCCCTGAGATAACCAGTATTGATGGTACTGGTTAACACTGCTAACAGTGAATATAGCCAGTAGCTCGGCAATCTAATCATTTTTTTCTCATTTTTGCTCCTTAATTCATTTCGTTACTTTGACAAAGAAAGGTTGTTAGCAGTGTCATATCTTTAATCTCATCCCCTGTAAAACTCTTTTCTGAAGTTGGTGCTTGTATCTTCTCGTCTGCAAGAGCGAGCGGAATCCATTCGGCAATAACTATCTCGCTACTAAATAAATCGTCAGGACTGGGCGGTAAACCTCCCCTGCCAACATCGAAAAATTCTAAGGTTGACCGACCTCCTACTGTTTGGCAACCTTGGGCAACTTCGGCTTCTACTGTCTCTTGTGGTAAGTTATTCAAACTACGAGTCGGGTCGATCCCAGAAGTATTAATTTCTACTTCTCCTTGCTGTCCAAATTCAGAAGAAGCAGTAATATCGCTTAGAGGAGTTTCTTCATCACGGGGTTCAATGCCAAAAATGCCATTAGCATTGATTGTAATGTTCCCACCATCTCCTGCAAACGCATTAGCAGTAATATCACTATTTTCATTAGGAAAAGCAATAATAAATGGCGCATCTATTGCAATGTTGCCCCCATTTCCATCGATATCTTCGCTCCCAGACGTAGCAGAAATGCTGCTGTTACGTCGCAATAACAATCTCTCGGATAGATTGATGTTTATATCTCCCCCTTGACTGTTAGTGGCTGTTGCCCTGATAGAGCCACCATTATCGAGGGTAACAGAGTCGGCAAAAATATTAATATTAGCATCAGGGTTATTAGGACTTGGACTACTTACCTTGATTTCTCCTCCATTGAGTACTTCTATACTATTTGCTGTTATTGAGATATCGCGGCTTTTGCCATTACCTATACTGCCGGCTGAGATTACTGCTTCATCGCTCAAGAGCAATCGTTGAGTGTTAACGATCAAAGAACCTGCATCCCCTGCTCCATCTGTTTGAGTAAACAAGCCACTAGTAAATCCAGCCTTAATAGGATTGACACCCGTTACTACTATCACCTGGGCACGAACCTCTAGTGTGCCTCCATTTCCTTCTCCAAAAGTACCTGCACTGATTTGTGCCCCATTTTCTACACGCAAGGAGTCGGTACTAATAGTTAAATTTCCCCCATCTCCAGAGGCTTCTGCTTCAGCAGCCAAGCCACTACTAGAACCATTTCTAGGATTGACACCCGTTACTACTATCTTTTGCGCCCTTATAGTTAGATTGCCTCCATTTCCTTCTCCAAAATTACCTATACTAATGTCTGCTCCATTTTCTACACGCAAGGAGTCGGTATTAATGGTTAAATTGCCCCCATCCCCAGTGGCTTTTGGTCCGATTTGACCAAACAAGCCGCTGGGAAACGGACCAGTAGGTGATACGCCAATCAGTTCCACCGATTGGGCTTCGACCGTCAAGTCTCCCGCATCTCCCTCGCCGAACGTACTAGCTGAAACCTCTGCTCCATCGCGCACTAAGAGGCGCTCAGTGTCAATGAGCAAGTTACCTCCATCTCCAGTGGCTGATGATAGGGTTTGAACAAACAATCCACTGCCCAACAGACCGTCTGCTGATTCGCCGATCAGTTCTACCGATTGAGCTTTGACCGTTAAGTCTCCCGCATCTCCCTCGCCCAACGTACCAGATCCTATCTGTCCACCATTGCGCACTAGGAGATGCCCAGTTTCTATTTTTACATTACCTGCATTACCCACTCCTGCTGACGCCACTTGGCTGCCCAAACTGAATCCGCCGCCATCCACAGAGACCAACTCGCTAGCTTGAATAATCACACTGCCTGCATTTGCCTTTCCAATAGTAACAGTTATCAGATCGGCGCCATTGGTGATAGAGAGCGACTTAGCCATAACCTTAATATTCCCTCCTGTTAGATCGGCTAAAGGGGTAAAGCTGAAGCTGTTTATGATAGCGCTTGTGGCAGAGATGTCAGCACCGCTCTTGAGAGTGATATTACCGCCCAATAAGCCAAAGGAAAAGAGGCCAGACTCAGGGACGAAGGTTATATCCCCATTGGCAAGCAAGGTGACATCACCGCCATCGCCAGAAACATTGAAATTTAAAGGATTATCTGAAGTTCCAGAAACATTAATCAAGCCATTGACTGTAATCACATCTCTTGAGTCAATAGCAACAGAACCCCCACCGAGATCGCTGCTTGTATCAATAGAGCCAATCGTAATCCCGCCAAATAGGGCAGAATTAGGCTGGTACTGATTGGTTAAAAAGACAACTCCTCCATTATTAGTGATACTGCCAATACTGATATCTGCACTCGTCTCAGTAGCACCAGTGCTGGGAACTTCTGAAAAACCAGCTGTGCTGCTTGTAATTCCTGGCGTACCAAACGCTGTAGTTCCAGCTCTAATATCCAGAGTTGGCTCAGCGCTGCCATCAATGTCTACTACAGTTGCGCTATCCGACAATGTAACCCTCTCCTGAATCGAGTTCGCCACCGCGTCTGGTTCTGTAATTGTGACAGTCCCTGGAATCGTTACGCTCCCACCAGCTAAAATGTGCAGGGAGGCTCCTGTGTAGCTATTAAAACTGACATCGCCACTAGCACGAATAACCGGGTCGTAGGGACTGAACAAATTTCCCAACCTCCCATCCAATTGCTCAATCCGAAAACTGCCTCCCGTCCAGTAGTGAGCATCCCCTCCTACAGGGTTAGCACTGCGTAAAACCATATCCCTACTAGAAAATAGCCCACTATCAGGATGATTTAAGGCAAAGATATCTATACTTTGGTTTCCCTGAACCAGAAGTTGACCCCCAGCGGCGGCAATAAATGGTTGCGTGGCACTATCCCGAATTTTTACTGTATCCGTAGCTTGCAAGGCTAAATCCTTTCCCGTCTGTAGCTGACCCTGCAAATCCAGATTACCAGCAGACAAAGTAAGATCTTCTTTTACTACCAAGTTACCCTGATTAGAAATTGCCTTTTCTGTCCCCTCAAACTGCAATCCAATTGGTGGCTTGACTTTAACCGTCAACAAAGGTGGTACTTCTGGATTAGTCGCACTAAACTGGTTTCCATCAGGAAAAACAATACTATCTGCTGTAGTCGCTAAAAACGAACCCCGAACATCTAAACTGGCATTCGGTCCAAACAGAATGCCGTTAGGATTGAGAAAAAACAGATTAGCATTACCCAACACTCCCAACGTTCCCAGAATCTCAGAAGGATTGCTGCCTGTTACTCTACTAAATATATTCTCAATAACTGCGGGATTCTCAAAATAGCCTCCTCTTCCCTCACCGATATTAAATTCGCGAAAACTGTGAAACAGATTACTGCCACGAACGGCTCCTCCGGAAATGCGCTCGCTCTCAAGCCCTTTTATATTATCAGGTGTAACCACAGAACTTTCAGCACCAAGAGTCTCATCGGGAATAATTTGCTGCGCCAAGACCATACTTTCCCAGCAAGTAACAGTAACACCGCCCAAGGCGATCGCGAGGGTGAATTTCCCCAACCAAGCTTGCCAATCTCTACTCATAGCAGCAGCCTCTAGAAAGACAGGGATTACAAAGTAAATCGGTTCGGATTTCCTAGAAAAGTCAATTCTCTTACCAGACTTATACTTAAGATCATCGAGTAATTTCGGGAAAGAAGAGAATCATTTATAGGAGTTTCGCATAAATAGTTAATCTTTGTAATATTTCGTAATATTTCCTCGATTCAGTTAAATACATAAATTCCCCAACACAACCCCAATAACTAAATGAAACCAACAAAGTTAGTAGGTACTTAGTTCCAACTCAGGCGATCGCTCTCATACTTCCAGGAGGTGAATACCAATGTGTTGGTTAAACAATAAGTTAATTTCCAAAATAGTAATTTGGTTAGTGGCCGAAATTTTACTGAACTTCCTGGGAATTGACGAGCTAGCAGATTACAGTGAGTTCGTTTTGGAGAACAATTCTGCAAAGGATGCGTTATTACTACTCGGCTAACCCAGAAGGCGATCGCTTCATTTCCTGGAGCTTATGACTGGGTCTATTATCTACTATGGCAGGATAATTGCAGCGGTGTTGTCGTTGTCAATTCTGACTCAGAAACAACCTCATCTAAAGTTTGGTCTTCTGCCAAATCAAGAGGAATCCATTCGGCAATAACTATCTCGCTACTAAATAGATCGTCGGGAGTAGGGGGTAAACCGCCTCTGCCAACATCGAAAAATTCTAAGGTTGACCGACCTCCTACTGTTTGGCAACCTTGGGCAACTTCGGCTTCTATTGTCTCTTGTGGTAAGTCATTTAAACTACGAGTCGGGTCAACGGCATTCGTATTAATTTCTACTTCTCCTTGCTGTCCAAATTCAGACGAGGCAGTGATATCGCTTAGAGGAGTTACTTTATCGCGGAACTCGATGCCGAAAATGCCATTAGTATCGATCCTGATATTCCCACCATCTCCTGCAAAGGCATTGGCAGTGATATCGCTATTTTCTTGAGGAACCGCAATGATAAATGGCGCATCTATTGCAATGTTGCCCCCATTACCTCCAGCTTGAGCAGTTCCAGCCGAAGCACTAATTTGACTGTTATCCCTTAATAATATGTTTTCATCTAAGGTAATCTCAATATTACCACCATCGGTACTCAAAGTTTCGGCATTGATAGCAGATCGATCGGCGAGAGTGAGAGTTTCTGCTTGCAGGTCAATATTTCCGCCAGTGCCTTCCCCCTGACTGTTAACGGCAATTTGAGAGTTATTGAGGGTAACTACCTGGGGAATTACCTGGGGGTCGATGAAAATACTACCGCCGTTGCCGCTAGATTGTTCTTGAGTGCTGGCTGCGATGGTGCTGTTAACTAGATTGAGGTTGTCCCTAATCTCGAGTTCGATGTCTCCTGCTTGTCCACTCTTGGCGGTGTTAGTGATGACTGTAGCACCTTCTCTCAGGTTAAAGTTATCGGCAGTAATGTTAATGTTACCGGCTTGACCACTGCTTGAGGTAGAAGCAGAGATTTTAGTTTGGTTGCTGAGGTTAAAGTTTTGGGTAGTGATGGTAATGTCTCCTGCTTGTCCACTTCCGGAGGTTTCGGCGGTGATTGAGCCTTTTCCTCGAATATCTATGGTTTCGGGTGCAGTTATGGTGATACTGCCTCCATCGCCAATACTGGTGGTGCGGGCGGAGATGAAACCTTCTTCAGAGAAGTTAATGTTAAGGTTGGCAGTATCAAGGGGTTGAATGGCAAGACGACCAGCATCAGCTATGCTTTTGGTTTCGGCGAAGATGCCTAATTCTCCGGCGATGTTTAATTCGCTGACGTTAAGGGTGATGTCTCCGGCTTTCAGACTGGTAGAAGTTTCGGTAGCGGTGGTACTTAGTTGGGCATTTTTGCCTATGGTAAGTAAGGGAGTGGTAATGGTAATATCGCCTGCTGTGCCTAAATCACTGCTTTCTACTATCAATTTGGTATCGGTATTGAGGATAAGACTTTCAGTTGCCTTAACGGTGATATCCCCGGCTTTGCCTTCTCCTTGAGTAAAGGCTTCAATTCCTGAACTTTCTGAGATAGTTAATTTAGGGGTATCTATGGTAATGTCACCTGCTTCTCCTGTGGTTAAGGTAAATGCCAATATACCCCCTATTTCTCTGTTTAAAAAATCACTAAAAGAAGTACCAGATAAAAATACTTGTTCAGAGGCGATAATTTTGATATTCCCTGCATTTCCTTTCCCGAAATTGCTGGTGGATATGTTTGCCCCATTGGTAAGAGAAAGAGTAGTGGTATCGATAACTATTCTTTTACTATTTCCCACTGCACTACTTTCTACTTGATTGAAAATGCGACTAGGAAAACCATCACTTGTTTTCCCATCAAGAGTAATCCCCTCAGTAGCACTAACTTGCACCCTTCCGGCATCTCCTTCCCCGACGGTGATTGCAGATATTTGTCCCCCATTAGTAAGAGAAAGAGTAGTGGTATCGATAACTATTCCTCCACTATTTCCCACTGCATCAATCTCTACTTGATTGAAAATGCCACTAGGAAAAGCATTGCTTCTTTCTCCATCAAGAGTAATTCCCTTAGAAGCGGTAACTTTGACCGCCCCCGCATCTCCTTCCCCAAAAGTGGTTGCAGATATTATTCCCCCATTATTAAGAGAAAGAGTAGTAGTATCGATAATTATTCCCCCACTCCTACCCACTGCACCACTTTCTACCTGACTGAAAATGCGACTAGGAAAACCATCACTTGCTTCTCCATCAAGAGTAATCCCCTCAGAAGCCGTAACTTGCACCGCCCCCGCATCTCCTTCCCCGAAGGTGTTTGCGAATATTTCCCCCCCATTGGTAAGAGAAAGGGTAGAGGTATCGATAATTATTCCCCCACTCCTACCCACTGCACCACTTGCTACTCCACTCAAAATGCGACTAGGAACACCATTACTTCTTTCCCCATCAAGAGTAATCCCCTCAGAAGCGATAACTTGCACCGTCCCGGCATCTCCTTGTCCGAAGGTAGCGGCGGATATTTCTCCTCCATTGGTAAGAGAAAGGGTAGAGACATTGATGAGTATTTCCCCGCTTTTTCCCACTGCATCAGGATTTACTCGACTCAAAATACTACTAGGAAAACCATTACTTAGTTCCCCATCGAGAGTAATCCCCTCAGCATCAATAATTATTCCCCCACTATTTCCTCTACCTACTATAATATTGGCAACGACACTATCGTTAATGACAACATCTTGAGCATTAACCAGTATTCTTCCAGAATTGCCCCAAGCATTTAAGTTAACATTATTAAAGATAAAACTATTTTCTACTTCTAAAGTTTCAGTTACATCTAGCCTTATATCTCCTGCCTGTGCATTATTAAAACCATTACCCTCTCTAATTCCTGCTAAAACTTGACTATCATTTATGTCAATATTCTGAGCATTAATATTAATACTACCTCCATCATTACCAGCAACATCTAAAACAGTTGAGTTGATTAATGACACATTTCCTTTGTTTATTCCTTGAGGGAAACTTAAACTCAAATCCGGATTAATGTTAACAATTCCAGCTTGATTTAAACCACCTAAAATAATATTGCTACCCGGTGAGATAATTTCTGCTCCATCAATAGTTACATTGCCACCAATTAAAGCTAAGCTTTGCTCTGGATTTACTGCTAAATTTGTTTCATTTTCATTCGATGTTTGTCTGGAAGCTACAGCTAAGTCAGCGGCATTGGTAATAATCCTTGACTGTCCTTCAAAGCGCAACCCAATTGGCTGCTGCACGTTAACTGTCAGCAAAGGTGGTACACTGGGATTAGTCGCACTAAACTGCTTGCCATCAGGAAAGACAATACTATCAGCAGTCGTACCAACAAAAGAACCTCTCAAGTCTAAACTGGCATTTTGACCAAAAATAATCCCATTAGGATTGAGAAAAAATAGATTAGCATTTCCCAACACTCCCAAAGTTCCCAGAATCTCAGAAGGATTGCTGCCTGTTACTCTACTAAAAATATTCTCAATGGCAGCAGGATTCTCAAAATAGCCTCCTTTACCCTCACCGATATTGAATTCACGAAAACTGTGGAATAGATTACTTCCTCTAACTGCTCCCCCGGAAATGCGATCGCTCTCCATTCCTTTAATAGTATCGGGTTTGACCACAGAACTTTCAGCACCGAGAGTCTCGTCAGGAATAATTTGCTGCGCCCAGACCATACTCTCCCAGCAAGGAACAGTAATACCACTGAAGGCGATCGCGAGGGTGAATTTCCCAAATCCAACTCGCCAGTCTGTACTCATAGCAGAAGCCTCTAGAAAGACGGGGATTATCAAATAAGTCGGTCAGGCTGACCAGAAAAGTTGATTTTCTTGCCAGACTCATATTTTTATTCTCCTGAAATTCCGAAAAAGAAGATAATTCTTAGTTGGTTTTCGCCTTAAATAGTTAATCTTTGTAATATTTCGCAACATTTTTTCCGCCAATTTATTTGGGTTTTCTCTATATCAATTCCATAACTTAGTTTTGAAGTCCCTCGAAAGAAATACTGTCTCGGGATAAGTAGATAAGTCGGATAAGTACATAAATGCAAAAACCTTATCCCAATAACCAATCAAAGCAGCAAACATAAGATTCCTTCTAATACTTCACTGTATTGTCTTGACTGTTTGCTGCCGTCATAAATATTTGTTTCTAGGAAACTTGAGTTTATTTCAAAGAAGAAAAATTCGATCGAACTGTTATCTTGCTTATCCCACTAACTAGACATTTTCAAAAATAAGCGGAGATGGGAGAATGAGAAAGTGAAAATTATCAGCAACAAATCGAGCAAAGGTTCTTTAATCACTTATTGCACTTAATTAAGCTGTTATGCATTTATTTTGATCGCCCACAAGCTTTGCTGTAAGAAGTCTGGACTTTAAAAATCCTAATTTAAATGCGTGTCAGCTTACTGGAACAAAAACTTACTTCCAGACAACTTAAATCAATTTAAATTAAGGAGAAAAACTATGTCAAACATCGACAAAATTGTTACTTCTAATTTGGTCAAAGAACTAGACGATGAAGCTGCTGAAGTAATTAGTGGAGGAAAACTGGTAACTAAACTTATTGAAGCAGGAGGCTGGAGAACAGTTGAAAGTTTTTGGAATGCTAATGGAACAGCTTTTTTTAGGTCTCCCGCAGGTGCAGAAATCAAAGTCCGCTACGGGGGTGGTTTTTTAGGTTTTGACCGTCAGAAACAAACCTTAAATGGTTCAGACTATAAAAAATTATCTATTGGTCTTGGCTCTATTGGTTACGCTAGGATGCAAATTAAAGTTCCTCAAACTACTTATGTAACCTACGATATTTACGAGGGCGGTGTCGCCGTTGTAACTCCACCGATTCGCTTCTATCTAGAACGTAGTTTAAAAATCTAGGCATTTGAGCCAAGCTCAAATGGCGTGTCCTGTGATGCACTCCCAACGCTGACACGCTAGCACGGTACAGCGTGGGCTTCTCTTCCCTTGCGGGTTGAGCGTTTTAGAGTGAGGGAAGCACCCAGCCCCACTTTTTTAATTAGTTCGGCACTATTAAGATCACGGTCGAGAATTAAACCACAGTGATAACAACAGTGCCAACGATCGAATAATTCTTTGGGAACACGATTTAGACAATTAGAGCAGTGTTGCGATGTTCCTCTGGGGTCAACTTTAATTACTTTCAAACCAGCTTTTTCGGCTTTGTAGGAAAGTATATCTACAAATTGACTTAACCCAGCATCGGCAAAACTCTTGTTCAACCCTACTTTTCGACTTTGACCGTTTGGCAAATAGCTCCCATCCTCGCCTTGCTTTGGTTTACAGCGTCGAGACATATTCTTGACACTCAAATCCTCAACAAAAACTACATCAGCTTTGGATAATAACCATCGAGCAGTTTCAAAATGGAACTGTTTTCTCTGTCTGGCGATCTTTTGATGCAGCTTGGCTATCTTTCGATCTAGTAGTTTTCTAGCTCGACTACCTTTCTTTTTCTCATTGGCTTTCTGTTGTAATCGAGCTAGCTTATCTTGAGATGCACGAAAATATTTGGGCGGTAAAATCAATTCTCCTGTAGAAGTAGAAACTATTTTTTCCAGTCCCAAATCAATGCCAATACTGTTCTTTTTATTAGGAGTAATTTCAGGGACAAAATCAGGAATAGATTTGTCTTCTAAGCTCAAGGTTACATAAAATCCGTCAGCCTTTTTCGTCACCGAAGCAGTTTTGATCGTAAAACCTGGTGGCCAAGAACGATGAAGTCTTAACTTTACTGCACCAATTTTAGGCAGAATAATTTTATTCCCTTGAATGCAGTCTTGTTTGATTCTCGGATAAGAGAATGTTCTGTACCTATTACGTCCCTTAAACCTGGGCTTGCCACTTCGACCACCTTTACTGTCTCCCGATACAAACCGTTGGAATGTTAGTTTTACCCTTTTGACGCAATCTTGAAGCACATCCGCATAAATATCTTTATACCAAGATCTATCTTGCTTGAGTTGCACCAAGGAGCGTTTTTGTCTGTAGTATTCGGGCTGTTCTCGAAGAGATGGCAAATGACAAATCAGAGGGCAAGCATTAACGGCGCAACGATTTTGCTCATACCAATCAAATCTATCTGCCAGCATCCAGTTATAACAATGGCGCAGCATTGACAACCAGTTATTCAACCTAGCTTTTTGTTCAGTTGTTGGCAATAGTTTGTATTGATATGCTATTCTCATAAGGTTAACTATACCACATTTGTGGTTATGAGTCGCGAAAAATATATTAAAGTCAGATTGTCCGAAGCAGAACATCAAAGACTTGCGGAGTGCGCCGATAGTCTTGGGATTACCATGTCAGAATTAATCAGAGAAATGGTTAAAAACTTACCGCCAGTTGTCGCCATTCCTCCCAACGCTAATCTTTCAGATCTAGCGTGGGGCTCCTGGCGACGCTAGCTGAAAAGCAGAGGGAGCGGAGGAGGCAGAGGAGGCGGAGGAAGCAGAGAAAATAATGTGTAGCGTTAATTTTTGTATTTCATATAATTATTTAGAATTGTTGAATCTTTCATTCGTTGCCGCATGAGCGATTGGAAAGCAACTAAAGCCAAGTGTGTTTAATTTGCTAAATTGTAACGTCTCACAACAGGCTCTTGACTAATTTCCTCTAAACCAACTTGTTGCAATAAATCAGTCCAAATAGTAGATACCGCTTTATTTTCTGGCTCTGTTTGTCGCAGGCGATCGAGATGAGTCAAAGTATCGTACCACAGACCATTTTCTGCATAGATCGAGATTTGCTCTAATGGTTGAGCTAATTTTAACTGATTGTTAAAACCTGAATTCAATTCTACTCTTTTTATCCAACCTTCTACAAAATCATCAGGCAAATTTTCTGCATTACACATAATATATAAATACCAATGATAACTCTTGCCTGTTTCTAAAGTTACTTTATCTGTAGGGAGAGTTAAACTAATTATTCCCAGATTTTTATCTAAGGAAAAAGTAGTTTGATAAACTTCATTTTCTGCTTCATCTTGAAGGATAAATTCAACCTTACTATTAACTGGATAAGCAGCATAAAACCAGAAAGTAGGATGAGCATAATTTGTTTCTCCCCACACATAAATTTTATTTTTTGTTGAAGTTTTAATGGTCACTTCAGGCATTAGTGCAATCAGAGGACTAATATCTTTTTCTCGCTCGGCAATTTTACATAAACCATGACTTCCTGCCCCTTCTCTAATTCCTGCTGGCGCACCGTTATCTTCAACTGTTGGCGGATTAAAAGTGACTGTTTTTTTTTCTGTATTCTTGTCAGTTAAATCTTGAGATTGTGCTGCAATTACCCCAAATTTTCCTGTCAAAATAAATAAAGTAATTACAATTACGAGCGATACTTTTTGTGATAATAATTTTTTAGAAATCATTTTAATTACTCCAATTCAAACAATATATTTTAATTAATTTTGTTTTCATTAACTTTATTTACTATTGGTATAAATTGATTTTCCATAAACCATAAGTGTAGTAATTGACAATGCTAATACGGTCGGAATTAAAGGAATCCAGCCACTATAAGTAAAGACAACAAAACAAACAATAAATATTACTATTGAACTAACGACAAGATTGACTAATAAATGCCATCGATTAAAGGTAGAAATAGATAATAATCCTCCTATAATTGACCACAACCAGATCCAAACTGCTTCTGTCCAACCATTCCAGTACCATAGCAAGGGGCGATTATCTAAAACTGCGCTAAGAATTTGACCGATCATCTGTGCTTGCAAAAAAACTCCTGAAATCTTTTGTCCATAAGGAGTAAGATGATAATCTTTATAACTTCGATCGATATTTCCGATCAGCACAATTGGCTCTGGGATTTGTGCTACTGAGTTCGGAGAAATTCCTTTGTCGAGCAATTCTTTAAGAGCAATACTCTGAGCAACTCGTTGCGAAGAATTACCTCTACTAAAATTCAGTAAAATCTGATAACCCCTGTCATCTAATTTTTGATATCCACTACTATGATTAGTGAGTTTGTTAATAACTAAATTACCTAATTGCCATTCTTTATCATCGTTATAGGTAGCTATAATGTTGTGTCGTCGGGCTAAATAATGCAGTGCAACTAAATAACTCAAAGAAAGTCTAGTACTACAAGGATCGAAACGATTTGGCGAAGTCATATCTAAAAATTGGCGACGCACAACATAATCGGGATCGACAGGTACATCGTTAAAACCCCAGCGTTTTTCTGGTAGTTCTGGGGGAGGTTTAACTCCTTCGCTATATTGATGGTTGTTTAGTTCTTGAATTTTGCAAATAGCAAAAAAACGATTATCGGCTTCAATCCGATTCTCGATTGTTGAGTTAAAACCATGAGGACGGTAAATATCCAAAGCAATTGTAGTTGGATTTAATTTTTCTAGTTCGTCTAAGGCTTGAGCCAGAGCTAGATCGGATAAAGAGCCAATTCTCTCCATCCCTTGATTATCTTGATATTCAATATCTGTATCATCGATAGTCACAACTAAAATGCGAGGATCGCGTTTTTCTTGACCAGGTCGTAATTGCATCAGGCGATCGTATGTGTATAATTCTAATGGTTGCAATATGCCCAACCAGCGCACTCCTATCACTAAACTGGCGATCGCCACACTATTGAGAACTACTCGAACAAGTCGATACCATTGAGATTGGGTTCGCTGGTAAGAAACTACTTGATTCGATTGAAGTGCTAGCTTGTCGGAAGTTGTGCTCGAGAAATCGTTCCATTGGGGTGGTAGGACAGTTGGATTTTGGAAAATCAACGGCAACCAAGTTGCACCAGGGAAATCGGTAAACTCTTCTAATCTGGCTTGTGCCCTACGAACGGCAGTATATAAAGGTTTTCCCAAGTTATATTCACTTAAAAATTCGCTTAAAAAGGATTGAGCAACTAGATCTGGTACTATCTCCTGCATGACAATGACTATTGGTATATGCAGATCGGCTAGTCTTTGGGCTAGTTTTAACCCTTCACAGGAGTTAAAAATTGCTATTTTTAAGCCTTTAACAATTGCTTCTGTTAAAGCATTCTTAAACTGCTGGACTGTTAAACTCTCTCTTTCGTTCAGATAAATGCGACCAGCATTTGTTTCTGACTGGCTATGACCAGCAAAAAAGAATATATCCCAACCGCGATCGTCTCGCAACTTTTGAATTAGTTCTCTGGAATTAGGCTGGGTTAAAAAAACTGTTTCTGTATTTTTTAAATTATTAATTACCTGTCGGTCTTCGTTTAGATCGATATTTGTACTATCTCCAAAAACAGCTAGGATGCGAGCTCTATCATGAAGTGTTTGGTTTAAAGGAGGTGTATAGTGTTCATTCGTACTGTAACCAATACCTACATCGGGATAATCTGATAATAAATCCCATACGTGCCAAGGTAGTTTCCAGAGCTCTTCTTTTCTCGCTTTAATTATTAACCTTATTTCTGGAGAATGACTAGCTAATTCTCGGGCTAACCTTTCGCGGATCTTTTGCCAATTATTATCTGCTGAAGGTTGCAGCCATAATTGCATATTCGCTTCTAAACATCGAACTTTTTGCCAGCAATCTGTCACCAAGTCACTGCTAGCAATATTCGTCACTATGCTTTCATCAATATCCCAGTTTCCATCATTACGATATATTCCCGTCACTCGATAAAAAGATTGCTGCCAAGATTGATATAAATTTTTAATATCTGTATTTGCAGGTAGTTTTCCTTCAATTTCTACCAAGGATTGACCTCGCTCTTCCTTGATTTCTAAAGACACTTCAAACCCTTGCTGAAAGTTTCCATGTCCGATTTTGAGAATTGCTACTCTGCCCATAGCTATATAATTTGAAAATCAACAATTGAACATCAGGTAACAAAATCTTCACTAAAACTGGCGTTATTAAGATTTAGTTGCACTTGAAAATTTGTTCTCGCTGGAGGAGTAAAGCGTAATTGTAAGCATTTATCTTTACCTTTACCCTCAATATCACTTCTAGATTCTGCCTCTAAAAGAGTTTTGGACTCAGATAGTATGCTCAGTTTGAGATGAGGAGGCAGTTTAATTAACTCATTAGCAGGTTTTAATTGTATCCAAACTCCTACTTTATCCTGAGCTTGAGGCATAATCGCTACAATTAAAACAATTTTTTGACCTTCCAGTTGTAGACCTAAGTCAATTAGTTTGCCCTTTTTTATGCCTCCATGAGGGTGACCTGGAGCGATCTTTCCTAAGCTTAAAGCAGCTTCCCAACGAGTTTCTTCTTCTTTAGCGGTATGTAATAATTCGGTTAAAGCTTCAATAACTTCTGGGTGTCCCGCACCTATTTTTCCCAGTACTCCAGCAGCTTGAGCGCGTTCTTTTTCCGAATTATTTGGTTGTAGAAGATAAATTAGGGGAGTAATTGCCTCTTTGGTAATAGTTTCTTCTGTATGTTGATATCCGCGTACGGGAATCGCCTCAAGGGGAGTAAAAAGGGTTTCTACTGTTTGCCAACCTTCTTCTATTGTACTAACTACCTGATGTAACCATTGTCTCAAATTTACTGCTTGGGAACTAAACAGTGAAACTTGAGCTAGTCTATTTCGTTTTTCAGATAATTTTTGTCTCCATTGGGAATTAGTGACCAACATCGCCCATTGTGAGAAAGGAATTGCTAGACGAGGGTAATAAACTGATGGATTACTTAATCTATCTAACAACCGATCGGCTGTTGCTAAAGATAATTCCCTTTGAGTTAATAATTCCTGTTTGGTTTGAGCAACTTGTTGTGGAGATAATAATATCTCTGTGATATCTTCCTCTAAATATTTCTGACTGATATAGTAAGAGCGATCGCTTGCTTCGTATACTCCTTTTTCTTGTAATTGTTGATAACTAACGTATCCTCTTACTCTCATCCAAGCTTCATCAGGAATATCTAAGTTTACTTGAATGGCCAAATAATAATCTGCCTGCCATTGCGGAATATCAACCCACTCTTGAGGTATATCAAATTCTTCAAGATCGGTCGTCTCACTAGGAATTAATGCTATTTTAGTTTTGCCTAAGTTAATAACACTACCATTAACAAATTCCCAAATATTAGCTAGATATTTCTTGTCAATTAAATTAGACTCGTTACTGTCTTCTTCTAACCAAGCTTCTAACCAGGGAATAAAAGTTTGCCAACAGAGCTCGTTTAGGTAAGCTTGACATCGACTGGTAGGATTAGAATACAATTGCGCTCGCTGCCAAGATTTCTGTTGTATTTCCTCGGTTATTTTTAACCATAATTGGTTAGGGTAGCTAATTGATAATTTGCGTAAACTCAACATATTTTATCTTTTCCTCCTTAATTAAAGTTATATTTCTAGATAAATCAAGGCAGTTAATAACCAATCATCAATCACCGACCTAACTTGTAAATTCTTTGAATTCAAAGAAATAGCTAAATAATTGTTAACCCACTGAAGTAGAGAATCCTCTAATTGCTGCTTTGTTTCAGATATAATTTGACTGACATTGCATTGAGGATAAAGATTTATTATTTCTTCCTCATCCATTTGTTGACAATATCGCCTTTTAATAATTTCTCGAGCGAGAATATTCAATTGTTTAAAAGCATTTATCAAAACAGTTTGAATAATATTTTTGTTATAATTCCTTAGCCAAGATCTAATATATTCAGCTTGCCATTTATGGATTTTATCTTGAAATAATCTTTTTAAGTTATTTTTAATTTTACTAATGTCATTTTCATCGATTGTTATTCTAGAATTTATCCTCGAGCCAATTTGACTCAAATTCATTTTTTGACCGTAACGTAATTTAAGAATATATTGTTTTTGCTCGTCTAAATTTTTGATAGATTCAACTAATAATCCATCTAGAATATTTTTCTGATGAGGATTATCAAATCTAGATGATAAAAATTTATCTAAATAAAATTCAAGCTCGAATGTTCGATCGAGTAGCTCTTTCAATCTATTTAATAAAGGAGTTTCAATATATTTAGAAATATAACGGGAAATAGTTCCTTGATGTACTCCTAATAAATTGGCTAACTGCCCTTGATTTAAAATAGATAGTCGATTAGCATTGCACAATGGCATGATTGCTCGACGAAATTCTCGAGGAATTCTACTCTTATTTTTGTCAAGATTTGCTTCTATTTTCTTGATTTCTTGTCTTAATATTATTTCAACTTGCTCTAAAGAATCTGGTTGCTCTTGACCATCTAAACTCATCCAACGATCGAGCTGTTGTTCTTGTTTTTCATAAACATCTGCATCCCGAGAAATTTCAATTATTTCTTCAGCTTGTCGTAGAGCTTCAATACAAATCTTCATCCATTTTTTAATCATTTCTGATGTTACTTCTTTTCCTGAAGATAATTGTAGAGGAGCATCAGGCTGCAATCTTTGGGTGTTATAATAATTGGCAGCTTCTATAAACTCTGAATTTCCTGGTTCTGGCCATCTTTCTCTTTTTCTTTTCTCAAAAGTATAAATTATATTGCTTTTATAAACTGGTACAAAATATCGCCAAGCAAAAATATACTGAGAAATTTTTGGTTCTCTTAAGCCATATTTTTCTAAAGCTCTTCTTAATTTTTGGCCAAAATTATTTAATTTTCTGAGGCTATTTATATCTACATTGCACAAGAGATGCCAATCTGATTGCACACCTAGGTTCTCTCTAATTATGTTTTTCAGTATGCTTAGAATATAAGTTTTAATTGAAGCTTTTTTCTCATGTTTGGGATTATACTTACCCCAATATAGTTTTAACTTGTGTGGTTGACATAAAATTTCATTGGTCAAAGCATAAAAGTGTTCTGACTTAGCTGCATAAAATGGAAAATAATGAAAATTTCTCCAAATTAAATAGCAGCGGTCTAGATCTAGATAAGCTATGAAATGCCAATGAGCAAAACGGTTTTCTGCATCATCTTCTGGCTTATTTAGGAAAATTTCGCTAAAATATTGGATATAATTCGACTCATTCCACTCTGGATGTAAATTAGCTAGTTTTTCTATTCTCCTTTTTAATTGATACTGTACTAAAGGTTTAAATGGCGGAGAACCATTGTTGTCAGTAAAGTCGTAAAATGTACAAAATTGATGTTTCATTTCCTATTTTCCAACTGTTGAAACATTGTTACTGCTCAATTGACATATTTTGCTTATATTACTTGTTTGTGTCAACACACCTAAAAATCAATCTTATTTCCTTGCCAATATCCAATTCAGGTTTTTTTATTTATTGGGGTCAACTTTTAATCTTTATGTATTTCAGAGTTTTGTGGCGCTCTCTCTACAGCCCTCATCGCAAATGCTCGTATAGTTGAGTGGCGAATTTTTACATGCCATCACAACCTCCCCCAGCTAGCAATCGCTAACTTTTAGTTTTTCTACTATCTTTATTGTAAAGTTCAAATGTTAAATGTTAACTGTAAAGAACTTGTATATGCATCTCATGCATTTTGTGATTAACGCGATCGCACAAAAAAATACTAACTTCTATCATTAACTGGCAATTCTGTCAAATCAGCTATTGCTGACTTTTTTATACTTGAAATAAGCTGGTTTATTTATCCTACGATTTTTCAAACACGCTCTCTTAGAAAACGCCAAGTCTAAACTACAATTAATTCCTCTACTAGAATCTTCCTTGTCGCCATTGCTGTAAACGTTGCTGAGCAATTGGATCGAGAGAATTAAACAAAAAACGACCGGAAGATTTTTTGGGAGGTCGCTTTTTTCTTCTCATCTTACTCGTAGCTATCTCTATCTCTCCTGCTAGTCTCTGTGCCGATAGGCATTCTGCGCCATATCCTACTACCGTAAGCTGTTGAGATCTATCAGAAGTAGCAACAATTAATCGTGAATTGTTATTTTCTTGTTTGTTTCTTTTAAAACCAGCACAAAACTTTTCTATGTAAGTATCTGCCGTCTCGGCAAAAGCAGTGTAATAAGCGGAAACAAGAGAAGTATAATCTTGACTGTAACTAGGAGTTCTTTGATAGTGAGCATCAAATACTATTTTGGTTTGATAAGTCACTATAGCTGCATAGTTAATTAAAGATTCAATTAACTCTTCACGAGCTGCTTCTAAACCATAGCGGTCGCGATTTTGTTTTAAGCTAGACCAAGCACCGATGATGTTGTAACCATCTACTAATAAGAGTGCCTGACGAGATGAGAGAGGCATTTAAAATAGGTATATTTGTAGAAATAAAACTTAATATACCTATTCTAAACACAGTTTTTAATCAAAAATTAATTTTTTTCCCTTGTTGAGAAGCAGAAAAATTGCCTTAAAGTTTAGAGTCTCTGACTTCTAGCAATCTTTTTTTGAGTTTTTGAGGTTCTCCTTGCTCAATTACTCTGCCATTTTCTAGTAAAAATGCACCATCACAATAGTCTAATTCGTCTAAGCGGTGAGTAACCCACAAAGCAGTCAGACTAGTATTTCTAACTAAGTTTTGTACTTGCTGAACTAACTCCAGTTGAGTGTCAGGATCGAGGAGGGCAGTAGGTTCATCGAACAGTAATACTTTACAGTGACGAGCGATCGCACCAGCAATAGCAATACGTTGTTTTTGTCCCCCACTAAGAGCGTAGATCGGTCTACGCTCTAGTTCTAGTAAATTCACTGCAGACAAAGCTTCCCTAACTCTTTCTTTTACTTCGATGGTAGACAGCTTTTCTTCAACCAACCCAAAAGCAATATCTGCTGCCACAGTTGGCATGACTAATTGATGATCGGGATTTTGAAACACAAAACCTACTGGCGAGATAATTTTTATTATGCCTGAACTGGGAGTTAACAATCCGGCTAAAAGCCTCAATAACGTGGATTTACCACTGCCATTCGTTCCCAAAAGCATCCAAAATTCTCCTTTAGGAACTTCTAAACAGCACGATTGCAATACATTAGCTTCTTCAGACCAGCTAAAGTCAATATTTTCTACTTTAATTGCTGGTGTTTGGCTTAAATTACTGATATTTGACTCATTCATTTATTCGGCTGCGACAGCACTAAAGAAACCCGGTACTCTACCAGAAGAAGTGGCTCCTGATTTTTGCGAAATCATCACAGCACTAATCTGATCGCTAAAAACAGCTATCTTTTTATCTTCTTGTTTTTCGCAAGTAAGTTCGATAATTTCTGGAGTAGAAGCACCCATAGCCGAAAGAACTTGCTGATATACTGCTTGAGCATCTTCAGCTTCCTTTCTTTGGACAGAGATCGGTAAGGGAGTATTTTTGAGCATTAAATCAAGAGTAAACATATTGTCAGTGTAAAACGTACTATCTATATTAATTATGTTGGAGATTTTAGCTAATTCCCAATTTTTATTTTTTTAACAAAATCAAAAAACTTAAGCTTTTGTTAAGAAATCCCCTAGCGATCGAAACCAATATCTAATAATATATATTAAGTAAAGAAAAGTAAATTTTTCTCACATTTAACTTAATTGTCCGAGATTTGGTATATGAACACCGATTGAGATTAATTAAGTTAATTAACGTACTTATAATTATTCGGAGATTTAGTATATGACCATAGCAGTGGGACGCGCACCAGAAAGAGGATGGTTTGACGTCCTCGATGACTGGCTCAAGCGCGATCGCTTTGTCTTCGTAGGTTGGTCTGGTATCCTACTCTTTCCCTGTGCCTACTTGGCAGTAGGGGGCT
>JASJDJ010000084.1 GCA_030065635.1 Xenococcaceae cyanobacterium MO_188.B32 | reverse complement strand
GTCCTTCCTCAAAACCCAGCTCCAACTGAGGCGGAAGGGGAACTATCTGAAGAAGCCCTCGAGGCAGTCGCAGGCGGTGGCTTTATCTTCAGGGGTGAAGTCACAATTGTTTGGTAATAAATCAAGTCTAATTAACAATAGCCTTTACTTTTGTCACTTTGAGAAAATCAAGCCCAAAGTGAACGTGAAAGTAGCAGAGCGGTACCAGAAGATTTCACTGTAGAAAGTTAACTAATCAAAGCGAAATCCCACTGCCTTTAGGCGTGGGATGAGCTTAAATCGTGTAGTTACTGATTTCTAATTTTGGTAGTAGTCTAATTCACTTTGAATTTAACAAGTAAGAAAGGAGTTTCGAGCCAATGAAAATTGCTAATCCTACTTTAGAATATGAGAAAAAATTGCTGATAGATATTAGGAAGTTAAGAAGCTTGCTTCAAGAATTGAAGTTTGATGATTTTGAAGAGATTGAGGAATTATCTGCTACAGACTTAGCAAAAAAAGTAATTAGAGGAAGTCACATTAAACGCTTGAATGAACGATGGCATGCAGATCCAAACTTTCAGCAAGAGTTTTTAGCAGACCCTTATCAAGCTATTTTAAATTATAACTTAGACATTAACTCTAAAGACATTCAAGCTTTATGGAATGATTTACATGCTCAGAAAGATGCTATTGAATCTGATTCTCTACCTCTAGAATCTGGAAAAGATTTTTCCAGACAAATTAAGAGCGACATGTGCCAAAATATCGCAGGCTCTAGCAGAGATCTTCGTTTTAGAGCATGGCGAGAGCGTCAAATTGCTCGTACTTCCAGTCAGATGCGTAAGTCAGTTCACGATAACATAGCGCATATGACTGCTGCCTTTGAACTTAGTAAGGGATGTTCTGTAGGATGTTGGTTTTGTGCGATCTCTGCACCTCGTCTGGGCGATATTTTCACTTACACAGAGGAAAATGCACAGTTATGGGGTGAGGTGCTGAAATTACTCAAAAATATACATGGAGAAGCGTCGAAAGCTGGTTTTTGTTATTGGGCATCAGATCCCTTAGATAATCCAGATTATGAGCAATTTTGTCTTGATTTTTACGAAATACTCGAAACTTTTCCTGTAACTACCACAGCTTTAGCCTTAAGAAATCCAGAGCGCACTCGCAAACTACTGAAACTTTCTCTAGACAAAGGCTGTCTTTATAATCGATTTTCCATTCTTTCCCTAAAAATATTAGACCAACTATACCAAGAATTTACTCCAGAAGAATTAGCTTTTGTTAATTTAGTTCTGCAAAATCCAGAATCTGACAGTATTAAATCCAATTCTGGTCGCGCTCGCGATCGCAACCAGAAAAAGGCGGAAAAAAATCAGGAAACTTTCAATGATGATGATGCACTGCAAGGTACTAGTTCTTGTGTAAGTGGTTTTCTCTTTAATATGGTCGATCGCACAGTTAAATTAATTAGTCCTTATAATGCTAGCGATCGCTATCCTCTAGGTTATCGCATCTTTGAAGAAGGAACTTTTACTAATGCTGAAGACTTAAAAATTCTTCTAGAAAGCATGATCGATCGACATATGCCTCTCACTGTTAGACCAAATGATTTAGTTAGATTCCGTCAAGATCTTAATTATGAAAGTTTGGCTGATGGATTTCAAGTCTCAACCAGATTTAAAACCCACACGTTTCGTAGTGCGCCCTACGTTAAACAAGTAGGAGAAATGATCCATAAAGGAAATATGACTGCTCAAGAAATTGCTGAGTCTTTCAAATTTTATGGTATTCCCTCAATTTACATCTTTCAAGCTCTCAATTTGATGTTCAAGGATGGGGTTTTGGACGACGAGATTTAACTCTACAAAGCAAAAATAATAGATAAATGAAGAGATATTGTATGAGATTTGGAATAGGTTTAATCCGTCATCAGCTAGTAAACATTACGCTTTACTAATTAAAAAAATACTTTGTAATACCGTTTTCATTTAAGTTGACTACAGATGATTGATAAACTGTACGTGGAGGTCAATGTGTAGCAATAATTTGGGAAATTGATCTAAGCAGTGTTTCTTCACTTCTTTTTTGCTTTTCTTACGACTAAAGTTGATTGGTATTATCTAATAGCAATGAAAAAGATTCCCCTATTTATTTTTGAAGAGCATCATGAAGCATTTTTTATCTGGAATTATGCTGTCATGAATAAAATGATTAACAGTTCTAATAATATTTTGCTTCATGTAGACGAACATTCTGACATGAGTGTTCCCAAATTCAACCATTCAATTAAATCTATTGAAGATGATTTAATAAGCCTATACAAATTTACTTATAACGAACTCACTATTGCCAACTTTATTGTTCCAGCTATCTATCAAGGAATTTTTAGTCAGTTATATTGGTTGTACCAAAGCAACAACGAAGGTAAGAAAGGTAATAAAAAACTTCTTGTTCATTCTCAGAGGGGAGAAGGTAAAGACTTAATAGTTGACCCAAATGATCATCTAAAAACATTAAGTTTTTTCAACCCAGATTTTAAAAGTTTTTTCTTTAATTCAGTCAAAACCGATAATCAATTATTAGAAACTCAAGGAATGGTTTTAGATATCGATCTAGATTATTTTTCCTGTAATCCTCCCTCACTTAACTATCAAGGAATCTTAGAAATAACTGAAGATCAATATTATTCTTTTAATAGAGACAAGTATCACAACTTACATTTAATGTTCGGTAGTGGCATACAATCACGAGTAAAAGATGGCAAGTATTATTTGGTTTTTGAATCTTCCCATTCTCGAGGGATTTACAATCAGCTAAAAGTTTCAGAAAAGGAAATTAGCAAAAGAATAGATAATTTTATTCAATTTTTACTAACAAATAAAATTGAACCTCAGATAATAGATATCTGTCGCTCAAGAATAAGTGGTTTTACCCCTGCAGATCAATGTCAATTTATCGAACAAGAATTGCTTAAGGGTTTAAGCAGTATATATAACGTTGAAATTAACAATATTGAAGAAATTATCGCAGAAGAAAAGCTAGAAATGATAGGTAAATAAAGAACCATAAGTATTATTAATTAAAAAAATGATCGCAAACTTTAAACCCCTAAAAATTGCAGTAATCGGTGGCGGAACTGCTGGCTGTATGACTGCTGCCCATATCACAAAGTATTTTCCTAATTTTGACTTGTATCATATCTATGATTCAAGAATTCCTACTATTGGTGTTGGCGAAGGAACACAAGCAAATTTTCCTCAATGGTTAGAATCAATAACTGGACTTAAGTTTAATGAATTGCAGACAAGATGTAATATTACTCGTAAGTTTGCTATTCAATTTGAAAACTGGGGCAGCAACAATAAGCAATTTATCCATAATTTTTATCCGATTAAAGAAGCCTATGGTTATCATATTTCAGCAGATAAGCTTGCTGAATTATTAAAGGATCATATATCAGCAACTCATATTGATAAGAAAATAATCGAGCTTAAAAGTGATGGAGTTGCAGTTAATATTACTTTTGAAGATGATACTGAATTAGAATTTGATTTGGTCTTTGATGCTAGTGGATTCCCTAAATCTTTAGACAATGATGAATATAAAAATATATCTGTAATTCCTACTGATTCTGCCTTAATTCGCCGAGGTTCAGCAGTAGATTTTAACTGGGCAACTAGAAGTGTTGCCAGACCCTATGGTTGGATTTTTATTATTCCACTAACTAGCCATACTTCTTACGGCTATATTTATAACAGTTCAATTAATTCAAGAGATGAAATTGAATGGGATTTAAGCCAGTTTTTGGAAGAAGAAAATGTAACACCTTATAACGAAAGCAAACATTTAAAGTTTCCTAATTTTAGTTGCCGTACTTTCTTTAATGGTTCTTTGTTTAAAATTGGTAATTGTGCCTCATTCATAGAACCCTTAGAAGCAACAGCTATTGGTATTTTACATGCCCAAATTTCTTATGCTTCTGAGTACTTAAAGTATTTAGCCAAATCAAATAGCCCAAAACAAAAAATAGATGAGTCTATAATCAATACATTTAACGAATTATTGTTTCAAATAGTATCCAAAGCTTCTTTGTTTGTCGGATGGCATTATGCAAAAGGTTCTTGCTTTAATACAGATTTTTGGCATTTTGCCCAATCGAATTTTGAGCAAGAGCTCGACAAATCAGTAGATACAAAGCTCTTAGGCAAATTTGAAAGTTATATACAAGCTGGTTCGGAGGTTAATTATTTCTTATCTTTCGGTAAACTAAACTCTTCTATCAAACCTTTCGGAGGTTTTAGACCAGCTAGTTTTTATGAGATAGGAACTGGAATTGGCTACTATTCATCTACCAATAAAAATCAACAATTAGCTAGACAACACTAGTAACTGCATATTGAGTGTCGCCTTATGAATAATTACTTTTTGTTAACTAGAACGTTGATTTTTAAATTTTTGCTTAAATTAAGAACCCAAAAAAAATATGATAGCTATCTATAGCAGTACAAGTAAAGATTAGGACATCACGTTAAACGTAGGGGCGATTCGCGAATCGCCCCTACAAGATTTATCTGTCCTAACCTTATAACGTAGTGCTATACCATATGAATTACTTGTAAAATGAAAATAATCGGTTATTAATGCTTAAGGAAAAATAAATAAATATGTTCTCAAATTTATATTTAATACAGCAAACTTTTGACGTAGGAGAAGCAGTTCGTTATAGTGTCGGTTTAGTTATTGTTTGTTTTTTATTGCTGATGCTATTGTGGTTGCCAGATATTCTCAAAGAAGATTAATCACATAGAGTAATACTCTCTTAGCTTCATACCCTACAAATAAACTTCGTCAGTGATTAATTTGACAATGTCACATTAAACGAAATTACTGGGGTTACAACTTGATTGTCTCAGTGTGAAATTAAACTATCAAGTAACAAAATTTACTTTTTAGACGACCTCTAAGACATTATATCTATAGTGTTATTGAAGAGGGAGACACCTAGTTGAACTTCCAAGAAAAAAATGACGAAAGCTTTATCTAGAGAATATTTCAATAATTTTTAAAACACCCATCACTGACTACAATCCCTCTGAAACGTTGTGAAACGGATTTGAGGCGGTCGCATATATGTTTTTATCATACCAGGATCGCCAAATCTACTCAGAGCTAATTTGCTAGGAGGATGTCACTCTAACTGTCTAGCTACCAGTCTGGCGAATAGTCCCTCTCGAGCGACTAATTCATCAAACTTACCTACTTCAACCACTCTTCCCGCTTCGATCACATAGATGCGATCGGCATTGCGAATAGTGCTGAGACGGTGAGCAATTACTATCCTGGTGGCGTTCATTTGGTCTAAACTTTCAGTGACAATGGCCTGGGTGCGGTTATCCAAAGCACTGGTAGCCTCATCCATCAAAATTACTTTGGGTTTTAATACTAAGGCACGGGCAATTAATAATCTTTGTCTTTGTCCTCCAGATAAGTTGCTTCCCCCCTCACTAATTACAGTGTGCATTCCCATAGGCATTTTTTCAATATCTTCGGCAAATCCTGCCATTCGTGCTGCTGACCAGGCTTCATCCAGGCTAATCAGTGCGCCACAAGCAATACTATCGAATAGCGGTGCTGTAGAGATCCGCACATTTTGTAAAACTACGCCTAACTGTCTTCTAACGGCAGGAATATCTAATCCTGCTAAGTCTTGACCATCGTAATAGACAGTACCGCTTAAAGGAATTTCAAAGCCTAATAACAAACGAAATATAGTTGACTTACCACTACCAGATGGTCCGACAAAAGCGACAAACTCACCAGGTTCAGCATGAACACTTACATCTTCCAGAATTAAGGGGCCGTCTTCTCGATAGCGAAAAGTGACATGATCTAAAGATAAACGACCAGTTAAACGACCTGGGCTAGCTTTATCGAGGTTAGATTCTGGTTCAGTTTGGACGATGGGCTGCGCTCTTTCCCACAAAGGAACAATTTCGAGAATATCGGTAAAGGTATTGCTTAAGTCTGTAGCACCATTGAGAAAGACGGCAAACGCAGCATTAAAAGCTAGAAAAGTACCTGGTGTAAAGCTACTAGGATCGTTTTTAGCTGCTGCTATTTGTAAGAATAAAATTGCAAACCAAAATAGTAATATCGAACTTACTAAAGGTAATGTTTCACCAAAAGTTGAGACAGCATCGTTAATTCTCTGAATGCTAGAACTTAGTTTGAGTCGCTTACTATATTTTTCTGCCCAAGCTGCAAACGCCCTCTCTTCAGCAGCCCCTACTCTTAACTTAGAAACTCCGCCAATTAGTTCTACTGTCAGGGAGTTTAACTGTCCATCTAATTCTTCTTGTTGTCTTTGCTTGCGAACTAGCAATCGGCTAGAAACAATGGTGACTACAATAACTAAAATAGTAATACCAACACCAATAAAAGCTAACTTAACGCTATAAACAAACATCAAAACTAAATTAAATAAAGCAAATACTCCACTTAACAAAGTTCTTTGAGTAGCACCGCTTAGTTGGCTCCGTAGTTGTCTTACCGCCATCAGACGGTTGACCAAATCCCCGGAAGAATATCGGCGGAAAAAAGCTGGACTCAGTTGCAGCAATCTGTCCCAGATAGCAGGTTGTAAATTACTGTCGGCAGCATTTTCTACCCGTAAAGTGACAAAACCCTGAGCCAGTTGAAATAAGGTTTTGCCAAAGGCTGCTGCAAACAATGCCAATCCAATCTGACTAAGTAAAACCAGATCGCCATCGGGAATAGCATTATTAACTAGCATTGCTGTTGCTTGGGGAGTTACCATTCCTAGCAATGTACCAATTAAACCTAAAATGACGATCGCGATTAGTTCTGGTTCATAACCCTGAATACCAAATCGAAATACTTCTGTTGCCTTGTACACAAAAGGTGGCAGTGGTCGATAAAACATATAGGCTTCTGGGGAGATTGTCTGAGCTACTGTTTCATCGACAGGAATGCGTTGGCGAGTTTCGGGATCTAATAAGAGGTATTTACTATCTCTATCTAAATAATTATTTTTTCTAGGTAACAGTGCTAGAGGTGCACGATCCTCAAGACGATAGGTAAGTAAAGCACTATATTCTTCTTCCCACCAATTGCCAGTCAATAAGACGCGACGGGTCTGAAATAAAGAAGCTCTAGAAATTGCTTCTAAAGGATCTTTGAAACGCTTTTGCTCTTCTGATGCAGGAGGAGGAGCAACAGTAATTCCCAAAGCTCGTCCCACAGCACCAGCAGCAATTAGTAAAGATGTCCCTTCTCGATAAAATTCTTGCTCTTGAGGACTTAAAACATTGGCTAAACTGCCTAAAGCAGATTCTGCTACTTGTTGATTTAGTTTGGCTCGTTGTTGAAAACGCTCGTAATCTGCTTCGGTTTGTTGTTGTCGATCGCGACTAAAATAAGCTAAGAAATAACTGTGTAGTTGAGTAATACTGGCAGGTAAAGTTTCGGGATGCTCTAATTCGGTGGTGGGTACGGTATAAACTTCTGCGTTAGTTAAAGCTTCTAGCCACATACTAGAGGTAAGGGGAAAAGCAGGGGATTCTGGCACTAGGTTTAAATCTGGTTGACTCAGCCAAGTGGTTTCTCCTTCGCGAACGTCGACCCAGGCAATCTCATTTTTGACGGGCTGTAAGGATTGATTTTTGAGTAAAGAGAGGAAATGTGCTCCCTGAGCCATCACTACATTATCAGCTAACAGGTGCCGAGTTTCGAGCCATTCCCCTAGATGAGTAATCCACTTTTCTAGCGCGAAGATCGCCTTGGGCTTTTTCGCTGCTACTCCCTTCACTAGATCGGATATATGAAATAGTTGTAATTCCGTTTGTTCGATCGCGACAGCTAAGATCCCTAGCTTAGCGTCTGGCTCCCAACTTTCCGCTAAAGCTGCACCGAGTAAAATTTCTCCTGGTTCCACACTAAATAAATAATGGCGATAACCCTGGGGTTTATTATCTCGATCGACTAAAGTAGCAAATAACGCGATCGCACCAGATTGAACTGTCCAAATTACTTGAGGATCGTTTAGCAGTAAAGGTTGATTTCCTTTGAGGATTAAATCCCCTTCTTCTTTTTGATGTAGGTTTTGTATCTCTGACTTAACCATAAGTATTAATTTTTCCCTGATTCCTCTATTTCTTGCTCAATGGGGCAAAGCTCTTAGCTGTCAGCTATTAGCTATTAGCTTTTTTTAATAAAATTTCAATCAACTTCTCCTCTGCTCCCTTGCCCCCCCCGCTCCCCCGCTCCCCCATCTCCCCATCTCCCTATCTCCTCTAACCTTCGTCCGTACCAACGAGACGGGTATAAACTCCTGGTCGTTGACGTAATTCTTCATGAGTTCCTCGCTGTACGACTTTGCCTAGGGATAAAACGATGATTTCATCGCAGTCGCGAATGGTGCTGAGACGATGAGCAACTACCACACAGGAACATCCACGTCTGCGGAGATTGCGATCGATGATTAGTTCTGTCTCTGCATCTAAGGCACTGGTGGCTTCGTCCAAGACCAACACTTGGGGATTTCTCACTAAAGCACGGGCAATTTCTAAACGCTGACGTTGACCTCCACTTAGATTCATCCCTCCTTCACTCAACTGAGCGTCGTATCCTCCAGGCATCTCTAAAATTAAGTCGTGGATAACTGCATCTTGGCAAGCAGCAATAATATCTGCTTCGGGGACAGTGGGATCCCAGAGGGTAAGATTTTCTCTTACCGTTCCTGCAAACAAAAAGATTTCTTGTTCTACCATGGCTAAAGAATTAGCTAACACGGAACGAGGAATTGACTCACGGGGTCTGCCGTCGAGCAAAATTTCTCCCGACCAAGGCTGATACAGTCCAGTCACTAATTTGGCTACAGTAGATTTACCCGAACCGCTACCACCTACAAGAGCAACTCTTTGTCCTGGTTCGATTCTCAGATTAAAGTCTGTAATTAAGGGGCTTTCTAAGCGAGAGTAGCCAAAGGTCAGCGATCGCAATTCTAAATTGCCCTGTAAACGAAATGAATCAAAGCTTACTGGTACTATAGCTGAGGAATTATGACTATTATTTTCTCTTGCTGCTTCAGGATCGATGGGGTTTTCTAGTACATCATCGAGACGATTTAGATCGGCTTCTAATTCTTGTAAGGTACTGCCAAAATTAACTAACTCATTAACAGGATTGAGAAATTCAGTAATGAGAACCTGATAAGCGACTAACATCCCGATACTCAGACTGCCGTTAATCACTCGGAATCCTCCCACGACTAAAACGCTAGTAGTTGCTAATGCCGTTAACAAGATAGGTATGCCGTTGAGAATCTGCGTGGGGATAGCTAATTCTTGCTGGGCATTGAGACTTTTAGCATAGTAACCCGCAAATTTAGCAAATAAATCCGACTCCAAACCGCTGGCTTTAACCGTTTCAATAGTTTGAATGCCACTAATTGCCACCCCAGCAACTTTCCCCGTTTCTTGAGAAAGTCTGATATTGGCATCAACACGACTGCGGGAGAGGTATCTCAAAGCGAGGAAATTAGAGGCAGCAAAAGCGATCGCCATTATAGTCAATACCCAATCGTAAGCAAACATAATTAGGGCATAAAATACCATCATCACAGTATCGATAACAGTAGTTGCTAATCTCCCCGCAAGTACGTCAGCTACCTTATCATTCAATTGAGAACGACTGCTAATTTCTCCTGCAAACCTTTGGGCGTAAAAACTACTGGGTAACCGCAGAATATGCCAAACAAAAGAACCAGACATCGATGCGGATAGCTTGAGCATCAATTTGCGTAAATAAGTCAGTCGTAGTTTGGCTACTATACCCCGTATAACCGCAGCAAACAGCATACCCAAAAGCAAAGGTCTAATCCAATCTTGACGATTTTGCACTAAAATTTCATCGACAAATACCTGGGTAAAAGCAGGTACGGCTAAACGAGGAATAGTTAAAATCAGACCTGCTAAAAAACAAAAAATAATCCCATCACGGGAATTACTCAACCGAGAACTTAAAGCGGGAATAATACCTTTTTTCTTGCCTCCTTTTTGAAAATCTTCCCCTGGTTCCATGACCAGAACGACCCCCGTGTAGGCACGATCGAATTCTTCAAAGGTCACGGTTCTCGGGCCAGTGGCAGGATCGTTAAGATAGACAAGATCTTTACCGAACCCTTCCAACACTAAAAAATGGTTGAAATTCCAAAAAACGATAAAAGGCGGTTTAATCTCGCGCACATTTTCCAGAGATTTTTTAAACCCTTTTGCCTCCATGCCATAAAGGCGCGCTGCTTTAAGAACATTGGACGCTTTACTGCCATCTCGCGAGACACCACAATCTTTGCGTAATTCTGTAAGAGGAACAATACGCCCGTAGTACCCTAAAATAATACCTAAAGCTGCTGCTCCACACTCTACTGCTTCCATTTGCAGCAGTGTGGGAGTACGAACTCGACCCAATTGTTTTTGGGGGAGAAATTTACTAAGTTGTTGAATAAAAGCTAGTGACATAGAAATTTGTTGATAGTTGATAGTTGATGTTTGATAGTTGATGTTTGATAGTTAATTGTTGATAGTTAATGGTTGATTGTTACTCATTACTCATTACTCATTACTCATTACTCTCTACTAACTACTAACTACTAACTACTAACCACTAACTAATAAATACCAGTCAGAGAACGGAATAGAGGAATCACATAGGATATGGGCGCTACATTGCCAATTTTGACTCTGACTTGAGCAGTTGTTCCTGAAGAAAGTTCAATTGGGGGACCATCAGAAGAAGACCACTCATAACCGCTAACATTGTCGGCATTTGGTTTTAGACTGGTAAATACCTGCACGGGAGCCTTGCCCCCCAAACTCCGTACTAAATCTTCGGCTAAATTTTGATTACCAATAATGGAGGACATATCTTGAGTAGTTAAGGGAAATGCGGAAACCTGACTTACTTCCCCCACAATTCCTCCATAACGTTCCCGTTTAACAATACTAGGAGTAATTTGCACGCTCATGCCTGGCTTAACTTTTTTGCCATCTTTATCGGCAAAGTAAACCACTCCAACCAATTGGGAATCAGTATCTCGGGCTTGAATCGTACCAATACGATTACCCGTACCAATTATTTGACCCGATACTACGGCTAATTCTAAAACTTTGCCGTCATACTCGCTCACAATTCGACTTTTTTGGGCTATTTCTCCTTCTAGTTGCGCGATACGATTTCTAACTTCTTGTACTTTACTATCTCGATCGAATGAGGTTTCTAAGTCTTCGCGATCGAGTTTGGCAACTTGACTGTTAATCTGTTGAATATTATTTTGTAGTTCGTCAATTCGATCGAGACTTTGCAAATATTGTCTTTGAATATTAGCTTCTTCTACATCTAATTGCTTCAGTTTGGCTTTGATTTCATCAATTTGATTGAGGTTTTGCAGATATTGTCCCTGGGTATTCGTTTCTTCTACATCTAGTTGCTTCAGTTGAGCTTCTAGTTGGGATAGCTGCGCCAAACTATTAAAGTATTCTCTTTCTGCATTTAATAAAACATTCTCTGTGATTACTTTTTCTTTGAACAGATTACGATAACTTTCGACCCTGCTTTCTACACTGGGGAGTAAATTCTTAATTTGTTCGAGCCTTTGATTGAGACTAGCTCGGTTTTTCGCGAGAGAATCCAGACTTTTGGTACGAATTTCTGGTACTAACCCCTGAAAACTACTGAGGCTATTTTCTAAGGTACGGCGATTTTGGATTAGAGATTCAAGACTTTTATTGCGTAAATCTCGTTCGATTTGGGCACGGCGTAAACTTTCTTCTAAATTATCTCTTTTGTTAGCTAGAGCTTGACGTTCGGAATTCAAGTATTTGCGCTGTAAATCGCTGCTATTACTACTCAAGGCCAAAAGTTTGCTTAGTTTTGCCTTTTCTTGTTCTAATTGTTGATTTAAAGCAGACTGGCTGACAATTCCTAAGACATCACCTTTTTTAATTTCATCTCCCGGCTTAATTTTTAGCTCGACAACATATCCTTCACTAGGAGCTTGAACGGGGACTACACGACGGGGTTGAATTAATACGCCTTGACCATTTACATTAAGGGGAATGCGTCCTAATACACTCCAACCAACGGCAATCAAAACTAAAGAACCAGCAGTCGCTAGAGGTAGCCAAGCTCTAGGATTAACTATTTTTAAGGTTTGGTCTAGTCTCTCTGGTGAAGATAAACGGTCTAATGCTTCTTGACGAAACATTTTATTACCTTGTGACATTTTCTTTCTTACTTATTTAAATTGATTTAACTTACTTGCAAACGTCTGAGCATCCAATCAAATCTCGCTCCTCCCAGGGTGATATTATCCATAACAGAGAGGTCTATTTCGTCTTCGTATTCTCGATCGACAGATAGGGTTTGCCCGAATTGGTAACTGCCTTTGCCAAATCCCAAACGGCTAATCATACCTTGAATTCTGCCCGATAGGATGATCGCGACGACGCGATAGAACCGAGCAGCCATTCCTGGGTCTTGCTGTAGTTTAATTAGTAGTTTTTGACGGGGAATTGTGAGCAACAATGCGTATTCTATGACGGTTAGAGTAACGTTAGAAAGATAAGAATCAAAAGCAGCTACTTCCCCAACAATTTCACCACGGGTAAGTTTGGCGATTTCTCGGCTTAATTCCTCTTGTTCTTCTCCTTCTTCTTCTAAAACGGCAAAAATACTACTTAATTGATTTGTTTTCTGTTCGCTGACAGCTAAAGAAAGAGAACCCTGGAGTATGATGTAGAGGTTCTCTACTGGACGACCGACTTTAGCTATTACTCTACCTGGGGGAAATTCTTGTAAGTACCCTTGGTGTAACATCCAATCGACATCGCTGTCTTTGAGTTCGCCAAACAGCATCGGTACATCTTGTAAAGGATTAATTTGTCCCAAACGGCGATGCAGATATAGACTGACCAAACGCTGAAAACGCTCGCCTAAAAGTAGGGCAATAGCACGATAAAAACGCGATGCAAAACCCAAATCTTGGCCGATCTGACTCCTTAATTTCTGACTGGGAATAGCTAAAACGGTGGAGTCTCTAACAGCGGTAAAGGTAGTAGCAGCAGGAGAAATATCTAAAAATGACATCTCGCCAATTATTTCACCACTACTGAGACGGGCAATTTCTTGTTGTAAGTCTGAGTCGTCTTCTAAAGCAGCAAAAGCTTGACCGAGAACGCCGCTATTTTTGCTAATGGTAGCAACAAATTCGCCTTGAATAATCAGGTAAAGGCAATCGATTTTTTCTTTTTGCTGAATTAAAGATTCTCGCGCCCTTACTTGCTGTCTTTGTGCATTATTTTTAATCCACTGCAAGTCTTGGTTATTTAATTGTTCTAGTAAAACTTCCGTCATAATCTTACCTATAGCATGAGTTCGGAATTCGGAGTTATAATTTTTTCAACTAAATTCTGCTAAAAACTAAAACCACCGAGCTCTCTAGAGCGGTGAGTAGTTAACAAGACCAGCCTCTAAAGAATTAAATTCCCTTCGACTGTTGGCTAACAATAGTTCGACAGCGTTGGCAGAGGCTAAATCTTCTAAACTAGATTTAGTCAGGGCGATCGAGACTGCTAAATCGTGAATTTCAGTCCGAGGGAAAGATTGATAATATTGGCGATCGAAGTTTTCCAAATTTTGGGCTGCTTGTCTCACTAGAGTCTGCAAAACTTGAAAAGCATTATTGGAAAGAGGAGGATCTCCTCGATAGTTGCTCAAACGTCCTTCGCTTCGATACTCTGGAGATTCTAAACCCATAAAATAGAGAAACCAATCCGCACGATAACTACCAAAGGCAGCAACAATACCTCGGTAATCGGCAATAATTTCGTCTAGCAAATTATTTTGCATCGAATTCAACAGACGGCGGGTTATGTAGTGAGTGCATTCGTGTTCTAAGCGAATCTGGAGAGATAATTGTTGCCATTCTGCTGCTTTTAGTCCCAATTGGGCTGCGGTTACGCCACTGTAACCCCCTGGACTGAGCAGAATAAAGCGGTCTTGATACAGTTCTTTACGAGGTATGAGTTTCTTAAACTCTAATTTCCAGTCTGCTTCGGAATTATGTTGGGGATTTTGTTTACTCCACTGCTGACGATATTTGAATATACGATGCCAATTGTTATAACCGCCCACAATACAAGCACCCATAGAATCTGGTATGGGCTGGGGCTCGTTTTTTTTGGTTAAGGCTCTTACCAGAGAAATAAAATCAGCCCGATTACCCGCAATTAATACGGGAATTTTGCCAGCAAGAGTTTGGTGGATTAGTAGCTCTAATTTATCTGGTTCTTGTAAACTCAGACCACCAGCCAGTTCTAACCCATCAGTAGATTGTCCTTTACGAGTTACCGCTCGATATTCTGGGCGGTCGCTAATTCCTGCCTGAATGGGAAATTGCAACTGCACTAAATATGGGCTCAAAGTTTGATAAGTTCCCCTAACTCGAGCTTCTTCCGCATATTCCTGCCATGAGGAGACATGAGGCTCGTCCTCTAAGGGAAAATGTACATATTTTTGCCAATTATCAGTTTGAAAATGATTTTGATTGTAAACTAATAATTCATTTATTTCAGATTTATTAAGCTCGTAATTAGCTAATATCTGACTTCTTGTCGAGGTCATATTCATTGTTAAGTTTTGTCAATATCATTCACCTGAACTTATCTGAACTTATCAGAATTTTTATTCATAAAAAAGCTTGTTTTTAAATTGCTTTTCAATTGAAATCTATAATAATTTTAGTCCAAAATAAAGATTTTTGCTTTTTTCTGTCTGAGTTATCAAGAAACATTTATATTGGGAAAAGCAAAAAATAATATAATTTAAAAAACAGTACATCAATATTTAAAAGTAGGGAATAATGTCGATTTGCGCTTATTTACTTGCTTGGCAGACTATCTTTTCTCAACCACAATTAGCTAATGACAAAATTAATTTTGTTAATTTTTCAGTAACCGAAAATGCCGAGAGAGACTATGAAATAAAAGATGAGTTTTATCCAAACAACTCTTGGGGATTAGAGCAGATTAATACAGTGCAAATGTCTTATAATTTCTCAGATTTAAATTCGGCTAATTCTTCAAATAGTTTATTTTTATCTCCCTCAAAACAAACTTTAAATTATGTAAAGAATAACGATCGAAAACAGGTAAAGAGTGACAACAAATGTCCTGTTAAAACGAATATCAGTTCGTTGGGCTCATCACCTATTGTTCTTGCGGGTTTACCATCATCTAAAACGACACTTATAGCTGATGCGGGTAGCTCTCCAAATTACCCTAATGCCCAAGTCACGAGTTCCTTAAAACTAAGTCCCGAAGAAAATCCGCTAGTCATACCCACCAAACCCAAACAGGTAGAAATAGACAAAATAACTCCTTTGACTCTAGAAAAAGCGATCGAAATAGCAGAAGCTAACAACCGACAGCTAAAAATTACTAAATTAGAATTAGAGCAAGCTAAATCCAATTTAAATGCGCGAAAAGCAGAATGGTTTCCTTCTGTGGGGTTGCAAAGTGGCTTAACTCGTTCCCAAACTCCGTCCGCAGAAGTTGAAGAGAAAGTATTCGGTAGAGGAGATTTTGCTACAACTATTATTGATAATTCAGTGGGAGTAGAATTTTCCTTATTGTCTCCCCAACGCCAAGCTTCAATTAAAATTGCTCGCGAAGAGGTACGTTTTAGTGAACTACAAGTAGAAGACATTCGACAACGATTGCGTCGTACTGTAGCAGAAGCCTACTACAATTTACAGCAATTCGATCGAGAAGTAGCCATTGCCGAAAAAGATGTTACCACCAGACAACAAGGAGTAGAAATTGTTCAGAAGCTTTTGGATGCTGCTTTAGCTACTCGCTTAGATTTACTCAATGCGGAGGTAGAGTTAGACAATGCCATCCAAATTTTAAGAAGAGCTAGAGCCCAACAATTAATCGATCGTCGTAATATTGCCCAAATTCTCAGTTTACCTGCTGAGGTAACTCCTACGGCTGCCGACCGCGTAGTCATCAGAGAACTTTGGGATTTATCTTTTGCGATCGCCGAACAACAATATGCTAACTTTGCCAATCAAATTAGATTTGAGGTAGAAGAAGCTTATTTCGCTCTTCCAGCCAATCTAGAAAATGTGGAAACTGCCACCGAAGCCTTAAATAGAGCAGAAGCAGCAGTAGAAGCTGCTGAAATCAGATTCAGAGCTAATTTAAATACGCAAACAGAAGTATTAGATGCTAGAAATCGTCTAGTACAAGCAGAGAACAACCTCGTTCAAGCAATTATCCGTTACAATCGGGCTCTGGCTAATTTACAGCGAGCCGTAGGAACAACTAAAATAGAGACAAACTCTGCGATACAAGAATAAACTTAATTTAAGTATTGAGAACAGTGCCTTATTTAATCGAATTATTAGAAGCAGACCAAGAAAAAATTCATAACTTAAAGCCTGGTATCACTAAAATTGGACGTCAATTAGATAATCAAATAGTTATCAACGATAGTCTAATTTCTCGATATCATTCTAAAATTCTAGTCACTTCAGACCAAACAATCATTCAAGACTGCCAGAGTCGGAATCACACCTTTGTCAATCAAGTTCAAATTACTCGAGCTGTTCTTCAAGAAGGAGATCGAATAACCATTGGCAATAAAAATTTCCAGTATACGACTACTAGAAACACCGAACCGAGTACTATAGTACTTGAACCCGCTCTCCAGACTAATAAAGAATTTGAATTTACTCCTGTAACTACTAAAGAAGTTGAATCTACTCCTAGCGCACCTAAATCGGCTCCGCCATCAATTCTGACCACAGTGCGTAAAACCTTTAATCTTCAGGAGGGCGATCGTCTTTTAGACAAGATTTTAGACAAAATTGTCGAACCACAATCGTCAGACCTATCTGTAATTAAAGTCGAGCCAAAAAACAATAAAGATCGGGCTTTAGAAAAACTAAAATTATTATTAGAAGTCAGTCAACAACTTTGTTCTCCTCAAGAACCACAGCACATGCTATCCCAAATTTTGGAATTATTATTCAAAATTATGGATATCGATCGCGCAGCAATTTTATCGGTTGAGGAAGAATCTCAAACATTAGAATGCAAAGCCACTCGACTCAGAGATGGACTCGAATCTACTGGTTCTATTTACAGTAGCAACATAGTCGATCTGGTGTGGCAAACAGGAGATACCTTTGTCTCTGCCGATATTCCTAGGGATGAAAGGTTTAACGAGTCTGATTCTATTATTGGTTCGTCTATCCACGCCTCGATTTGCGTACCCCTAAAAGTTAATGAAGATAATATTGGAGTACTCTACGTTGACAATTTCTCAATGCCTTCAGCTTATTCCGATGAAGATGTGGAATTTTTAGCTGGTTTAGCTGCCATATCTGCTACAGCAATTCATATGGCAAAAACGTTTAACAAGCGGGAACAACAACTCAAACAACAGATTAGCGAACTGCAAATTATCATCGACCCTGAAAGGAGAAAAAGAGAATCTGAAGAAGCTATTGGAGGGCTAAATTTAGCACATTTTCAAGAACTAGCTAAAAACTTTAGAACGACTAATTAGCGATCGAGTTATGTCAAGGATAGCTATCAGCTATTAGCTATTAGTGGGCTCGATCGCCAATAGGTTAAGTTGAGCCAGAGCGAAACCCAAAATTCACCCATTCAGATTTTGTCAAAGAAAATATAACCCCTGAACCAGAACGTCCCAACGAAAATCTAGAGAAAAGAGAACTAAAGAAATTTAGGTATTTTGACCGGGGAACGCCGGTCACCGCAGGCACCGTCGTTTTACGGCGGTGTAACGGTGACTTAATTTTGTTTGAGATTTGGGGATTATTTTTGTGAATTACTAATCAATTCATTCTGACGTGCGGATAGTTCACTTAGTTCTGGTCATTTGATAGAATTACCAATCAGAATCAAGAAGTAATTAAGAGCTTGTCAAGCAAAAACTTCTAACTGACTATGGTTAAAGTAAGTATTTGTATTCCTACCTATAATCGTGCTGACTATCTTCAGTATGCGATCGCCAGTGTCGAACAACAGACTTATGATGATTGGGAATTAATTGTTTGCGATGATGGCTCAACAGATAATACAGCAGAGGTAATGGCTTCTAAGAGGAGCGATGCTCGTATTCGTTATGTTAGTCACCCTCAAAATATCGGACGTAGCCGTAATATGCGTTCTGGTTTTGATGCTGCAGTAGGAGATTACTTTATTAAATTTGACGATGATGATGCTTTAACTCCAACATTTTTAGCCAAAACCGTAGCTGTTTTAGATACTCATCCAGAAGTTGATTTTGTCTGTAGCGATCATTGGATTATTAATGCTAAAGGAGAAAGAGATGAAGCTGCAACTAAGGAAAATTCAGCTAAATGGGGCAAAGATAAGCTAGAAGCAGCCATAATTCCCGATCTTATTAGAGAAACATTTATCAAACAAAGCTTACAAGTAGGTTCGACCTTATTTCGTCGTAGTTGTTTACAGCAAGTAGACTATATGCGTCCCCAAGCAGATGGCTGTGAAGACTTCGATCTATTAGTGCGTTTAGCACTAGCCGGATATCAAGGGTATTTTTTACCAGAACTATTGATGGAATATCGCTTCCATGGTGGACAAACAAGTTTACAACAAGATATTCATTTTCTTTCTGCTAAAGCATTTTGTATCGACACTTATCGTTTTCAAGACCCCAAGCTCGAACAACTGAGACAAAAAAAACTAGGTCAGGTTCAACAGATTTTAGGTTTAAGACTAATTGAAAAAGGAGAAACCATCAAAGGAAGGGAAGTACTCAAACAATCTACACAGATATTGGGGAACTCTTATCGAACCACCCTAAGCCTAATTTTGTCCTATTTGCCCCTTAATTGGCGAAAATGGGCTTTAGATGCATTTCGTCGTAGTCGTCCTCAAGATTATTCTGCCAGAGTTAGAGAAGTTAAAAAATAACCCGTTCTAGAGATAGTACCATTGAACGATAGTAACAAGATACTAGAGTAATGGCGATCGCAACCATAACACTCAAACAAAGAGGATTCCCCTCTAAGATTATTGATTGCTACGGATGTGGCTTCAGAAGGGATTAATTTACATCCCACCTTCCGCACGTCAGTTTGTAATATGCTAGGTAGTATGCTATGAGAGGATTTTAGCGCTCGCGCAGTGCTGCTGAAGGCAGATCGCGGTGGCTAAATTTCGTGCGACCTAAAATTCATATAACTTGCAATTTGTCAAGACTGTTAAGATGAGATTTCCCTAGGTATAAACCCGTATAATAAATCTAATTTTTGTAGGTATAAACCCGTATAATAAATCTAACTTTTTGAGTAGTCCATGGCAGTTCAACCTAGTTATAAAATGAGAGAACGTCAACCGTCAGTGTGTGGGTTCATTAAAAGCTCTATTAATAGAATATTTAGAGGATTTTCCTTAAGCAACTCCAAAAAATTACCAAGAGAATACCAAAAAAGGATTTATGGAGATCCAGCGAATTTGAGACCACCGAATCAGGATGAGGACCGGTCTGACATCCTAGAAACAACAGTGCCCATTCAGCAGAACAATAGTCTTTCCTGGCAGCCTGGTTATCAACTCAAAAATGGTGACTATACGATTGAAAGAGAACTAGGGCGGGGTGGTTTTGGGATTACTTATCTGGCTCAAGATAGAAGAGGCGATCGCGTTAATAATGCAATTATTCATGGGATGAATTTGTCGGGACGAGATCGGCCTCGGAGGATACAACTTTTCTTGAGGTAAAGATTTGTTAGTCTGCAAGGCATCGAGCCTCTTGACTCACGAGGTTTTCATCCCTTAGCCTGAAGGCATAAGGGAATTCCCACCGCTTTCTTTAAGGGAAAGTTCCGTAAACTACCTTCAACTCTGGAAAAAATCTATGTTGAAACTCATACGCAAAAGACTAAGGAGAAAAAGAAGCTGGCTGTTACGACGTTGGTTTTTGTTTTTACTATCAGCTACTGCCTTTATGCTGGTATTGGCTAGTGCAGTAACAGGGCAAGAGGTTAATACAACTAATTGTCCAGATATAGGTGAATTTCCACAGATAGCTAATATCTGGATGTCAATTGCAGCATTTTTAGTCTTTTTTATGAATGCTGGCTTTGCCCTCTTAGAAGCTGGTTTCTGCCGAAGAAACAATGCTGTTAATGTGCTAGCAAAAAATTTAATGGTTTTCTGCGTTGCAGCATTAGCTTTTTGGCTATTTGGTTTTAGATTTATGTATGGTGATAGCCAAGATCTAGTATTTGGCTCAGGTTTTTGGCCTCCTATTGAAGTTACTTTTCCTAATGCAGCAGATCTTAATCCTTTCCCTAATAACTTTAATAATCTTCAGGAATTTTGGCAAGTTAGGTCTTTAGCCGCACTATTTTTCTTTCAATTAACATTTGCTGCAACTGCGGCAACTATTGTTTCCGGAGCTGTGGCTGAGCGAATCAAATTCTGGGCTTTTATTTTATTCAGCTTTTTTCTTGTAGCTTTTATCTACCCTCTCACTGGTTACTGGGTTTGGGGAAGCAATGGTTGGCTATCTAATTCTCTCCTCAATTTCCATGATTTTGCTGGTGCAACCGTAGTCCATTCAGTAGGAGGTGTAGCAGCTTTAACAGGAGCATGGTTACTAAAACCAAGAGACGGTAGGTTTGGTTATAATGCAAGTGAAAAAGATTTTTCTGGAACTGAAGATACAAAGGATTTCACTCCTCATAACTTGGGTTTTGCTACCTTAGGTTGCCTAATTCTTTGGGTCGGTTGGTTCGGTTTTAATGGAGGTTCAACAAGATTTCTACAATATGTACCTCATATTGTAGCAACAACAATGATTTCAGCTGCTGCCGGCGGAATGGTAACTTTATTCATAAGTTATTTTTTAACTGGCGATCGGATTAAACTTGGTACCATTATTAATGGTATTTTAGGCGCTTTGGTTGCTATTACAGCATCTTCAGCTTATGTAGATCTTACAGCTGCAGTCTTTATTGGTTTTTCCAGTGGTATGGTAGTTATTCTAGGAGAATATGTAGTCCGGAGACTATGGAGGATTGACGATTCAGTAGGTGCTGTTCCTGTTCATCTTTTTTGTGGAGGTTGGGGAACAATGGCTGTGGCTTTGTTTGGCGATCGAATTTCTTGTGAATACTCGGCAAATTCTGGCATTGGGACACAATTACTATTTCAATTTATCGGTTGGGGTACTATTGTCGCTATAGTAGGTATCTTAAGTGGTATATTGTGGATATTGATTGGCATATTTTTATCATTTATAGAATCTTTTTTTAACAATGATTTGAGCTACTTTCTTGAAAAAATTTTTCAAGGTTCTGCGATTGATTCCTTGCTAGAACTTATTAAAACTGGGAGAGAAGGCATAAGAGTATCACCAGAAGATGAGGAGCTCGGAAGGGATAACGCTATAGCAAATGAAGATTCAGGATTTATTACAAAGGATGATTTGGAGAAGACTCTACTTATTGCAAAGGATGATTTGGAGAAGACTGTAGACTTGTCCGAAAAATAAATTCATCAGAAAAAAGACAGTAGCAAAACCATATTGAGGTGACCGTCTTGCCGAATCCAGTAGATTAATTATATCGAAAAATATCCAGAGCGCACAATTAGAATTTTGGGCATTAGTTATCAAGAATGGCAAGAACTGACAGCAGTAGCGATCGGCTACGTGCTGGCGTATGATAAAGAACAACAAGAAAAATTGGAATCCAGTAAGATGCTGTCAAGAGAACTTTCAATAAATTCAATAAATAAGTCTAGTTACTTAAGATAACTCTCGCTCATGCAAACACCAAGATCAATCTTTGTTTTCTAAGACTTATGCTCAAAAGATTAGCACTCAACTAGATTTTAAATAGATTCTACAGATCCCGAGCTGCGGGACATGAGGGAATTGTTTCCAATTCATTGTTGACCTTATTGCTCCAGTATGGATCATTTTTCCACTTTATCAACCAATCTTTAGCATCATAAATTTGATCGGAGTTTTCCGTAATCTTACAAAGCATTTCAACTGCTGCGGGTACTACTAGACCACGTGTAGCTTTGTGTTCAGCAATATCGAGTAGAAATTTATTGAGTTTTTCAGAACATTCCTGAGGAAATTCGTTTCTAAGTTCCCTCTTTAAATCCTCAAGTTCTTGGATCTGCTTTTCTTCCATAACATCAATATTAATTTTACAGTTACTAGCGGTCACCTTTACTGGAAAGTTATCTTTAACGGTCAAATCTTTGCTATCAGGAATCGGTTTGCTAATCTTTTGGGGGCTACTGCGCAAAAATATGCTCCAGAACATACCAGACAAGACAAGTAAAAGAACTAAACCACTCAGCACCTTGACCCTAATATTCGTCTGTTGTTTTAGGTTGCGTAAATTTTGAGTAATCCAATTCGGATTAAAAAATTCCTGATAAATAAGGTTATAAACTCTTAATTTTCCATCTGTAGTAGTAGCGACCAACTTTAGATTGAATAATTCCTGTTGTTCCGCAGTCGGAGGGTCATGTGCTACCATTTCTCCTGATAAAATTTGCCGATAACTCTCCAGTAGTTCAGAAGGAGCGCAATTTTTATTGTTAAGAAGATTATTGCTCATATTTCTTAGTGTTTGGTTTGTTTTTTTACACAAGAAATTTTTCACCAAATTTTCAACCTTTTCCAGCTCCTTATCCCTGCTAATGAAAGAAGAATTGAGGATAAGTTGGCAAAGCTCATTGGCAAGGTTTTCTTCGCCATTAGTCCAGAAAAGTACCTGTTTAATTACAAATCGAGGGTCGTCAACTTTGTTTGCTTCTTTCACTTGAGCAACAAATTTCTTTAGTATGTTACAAAGGTTATTGTATTGCTCCCAATTCTCGTTTCGGATTTCACAAAGCTCGTTGCCTTGCTTCCAATTCCAAACTTGACAAGCAATTAAAAATCGATCCTCCTGCTCGCTCAAGCTACTACTTCTTACCCGTCTCATTTCATCTTCTAATTCTTGTTGACTTAATAAATGGGAAGTGTTCTGCTGATGGGCACTATCAAACCAGGCTGCCTTGGCAGCTAGAAGGACATCTTGAGCAGACTTATACCGCTCTTCTGGCTTAATCTTCAGCATCTTTTCGAGAATATGATACAATTTTTGGCTTTTCGATTGAGCTTTTGTTTGCCATTTATTCCACCTCCTTTCATAATTCTCATTAAAGCGATCCTTAATCATGCTCCGAGGAGGAAATTCGCCAGTAAGTAAACTAATACAAGTCGCTGCAAGTGAATATAAATCTCCTGATGCGTAGATATTTTCACCCTCTTGCTGTTCTGGCGGTGAAAACCCTGGTGTTACCATAAGATAGCTACTATGCCGCGGCTTTGCCCTATTCTGATTGGAATCCTCTAACTCCCATCTGGTAGCCTCATAAGCTTCTAAATCTTTGGTAACAGCTCCAAAATCAATAAGATATATTTCTGACATATCAGAATTTACTGTGATAATATTTGAAGGCTTGATGTCTCGATGAAAGATTCCCTGTTTGTGAATAATCTTTAGCACTTCAAGGATTTCTATGAGAACTTTAAAAACCTTGTCTTCTGCAAATTGTTTTTGGTTTTCTAGCTCTTTATGCAAATCCTGACCATCAATGTACTGCTGAACTATGTAGGGAAACTGTTGCTCAGTAGAAATATTTGCTGAGCTCAAAGATTTGGGAAAAAAGAAGTCAATAAGTTGAGGAATCCTACTTTTTTGTTGGCTTAGTTTATTGAGAATTTCTGTTTGTTGGCTTAGTTTATTGAGAATTTCTGCCTCACGCTTAAAGCGTTCTTGTGTTTTTTGTAGTACATCCCCTGAAAGAGGAGACTGAGGAGCAAATTTTTTGATGACACACTTATTTCTTTGTCCATTAGGATCGATCTTCCAGGCGAGAAAGGTTCTTCCAAATCCCCCAGCGCCCAGTAGCTTTATTGGCAGATACCAACTACCTTGAATTAAATTACCCTGTAAAACTAGTGTTTTATTGCATTCTGAGTTTTGGCAAAGTATTTCTGTTCTACTCTGGAAAATATGTTCTGTAAATTTATTTTCACCTTCGCAGTTTAGACAAATGCAATGATTACTATTAGTAGTATTATCTTTTGATCTAATTTTGTTCATTGCTATTGATGATAGTCTTGAGTTAATTATTTACTTATGTAAATTTTTTTTGTTTTACCAAGTAAAGCACGAATTTGTCTATAGAAAAAGTGTATGAAATTACTTGAAGCTATATTTTGCCAAGTCATCATCCTGGGTTAGAACCGTTCAAGCGATCTTTGACGGCAATTGCTTCCAGAGGAGGCGATAGAGTTGTAAGGGCTGTTCCTTACCTTTGACTCGAACCAAAGGCATTTTTTGCAAGAGTAGACTCGGAGCCTTGAGCCGCTCGCAGGTGCTTTGAGATACCAAGATCTCCCCAGCCCGAGCGACATTGCAGATTCGACTGGTAACATTCGTCGTATCGCCAATAGTAGCATACTGAATCAGTTTCTCTGAG
>JASJDJ010000263.1 GCA_030065635.1 Xenococcaceae cyanobacterium MO_188.B32 | reverse complement strand
GCTTTTACTTCCAAAGGAGCATTACTAGGGACAATGTGAGCCACTTGCTCTCCCACTCGTACCGTTTGACTAGAGTTACGTAAGGAAAGTTGAGAGATAATCCCATCTACTGTCGCCGTAATATTAGTCTGGCTGAGGTCTATTACTACTTGTTGTAGTTCGTGGCTATCGCGCTCGAGCTGTTTGTTAATTTCAATCCGTTGCTGAATTAAAGCTTCCCGTTCTTTACTTAAAGTAGCAAGAGTTGCTTGACCCCTAGCTCGTTCCTGGGCAATATTGGATTGAGCGATCGCTACTTCCGCTCTACTAGGATCTAGATAAGCTTGGGTACGTTTTAATCTAGCTTTAGCAGCTATGACAGCTTCTTGTCGCTGTTCGATCGTTTCTTGGTGCATAGCGACGGTGGCTTGTTGGGCAGCGATAGCTTCTTTTTGTCGCTCAACATCTAGTTGAGCTTCCTCTAACTGATTTAGTGCCAAGGCTCCTTCATTTGCTACACTCTGATAGCGGTTGTGTTTTGACTTAGCTGCTAAATAGGCAGCCTCAATCGATCTTAAGTTGGCTTGAGCTGAGTTCATCTCTGCGTTTGCCCTCTGTAAATCTTGTTGGGCAACTCTAACGTTGGCTTCGGCTTCTCTCACTTCAGCAGCAGTAACAATTTGCTTATCTCGATATTCTCGTTCTCGACGTTCTAGTTCAGCTAAAGCTGAGTCAATAGTACGGTTAATGCGATCGCTTTCGGCTTGAATCTGGCTATTGAGGGCACTAATTTGAGCATTGATTTGAATTAATTGCTGTCGTGCCTGTTGGATGTTACTTTGCAGTTGACTTTTTTTCGTTTGTAGACGAGAATCGTCAATAGTTGCAATAGTATCCCCTTGGTTAACTGTTTGATTCTCTCGAACAGCAATACTCAGAATCTGTCCTTCGGTAGCAGCCTGAACAATCCGTAATTCTCCAGCAGGACGAAGGCTAGCTTGGGCTTTAACAGTTTCCTTATATTTAGCTACAGAGGTTAAAGGGATAGATATCCCTACAATAGTAACGATAAACACTCCACCAAAGATAATCCAACGACCAATGGGCGGTAAAAATTCGTTTTCTTGGACTGGGGGTAAAAAGTGAGTTTTGTAGTTGCTAATCATAATAATTTTAAGATTTAAGTTTTAGTATTTAGAACTACCGTTGGAAGTACAGTGAGAACTACCATTAGGAGTAGAGTGAGACGCTGAGGACGATAAGATTAAATTTTTAGTTACAGGGATAACATCATCGAGGAAGTCTAAATGCTCGCCAGCTAATGAACTTAAATCTTTTGGAGTGCCTTGAATTTTCAGTTTTCCTCTCTCTAGCATGACAATCCAATCTGCTCGTTGAATCACTTTGGGACGATGGCTAATCATCACAGTAGTTTTACCCCGTCGGTAGTCCAGCAATCGGTCTAGCACTCGGGCTTCACTGACTGGATCTAGCGCACCAGTAGATTCATCTAAAATCAGAATTGGTGGGTCAGTAACTATAGCCCTAGCAATAGCTAACCTTTGTTTTTGACCACCAGAGAGATTAGCCCCAAATTCCCCTAAGACTGTTTGATATTTATCTGGTAATTCGCTGATAAATTCATCAGCACCAGCGATTTGACAAGCTTTGACAATTTCTTCAAAGGTAACTTGAGGATAACTAAAGCGGAAATTGTCAATAATCGAGCGACTCCAAAAGTGAGGTTCTTGAGGAACTAATACTACTTGTTGACGCAAGCATTCTAGAGAAAGGTCTTGCTGATTATAAGTGCCATAGCGAATATTGCCAGATTGGGAGGAATATAAACCAGCAATCAGTTTGGCTAGGGTACTCTTACCACAGCCAGATTGACCGATTAAAGCAATCACTTTACCCCCAGGAAGAGTTACAGAAAAATCTTCTAGGAGGTCAACTCTACCAGCATGGTGAAAGTTGAGCTTAGTACAAGTAAGATCGGCATTACCAGGAATTGTTGCCCAAGGCTTTTGGAAATCTTTTTCGTCTTCGGGAGTAGCATCTATTACTTCAGTTAAGCGTTGAATAACTACTTGTGCGGTAATAAACTCATCAATCAAGCCAATGGCTGCGCCGAGAAAGCCCAGAAAGTTACCGCTCATGCCGTTATAGGCCAGCAGTTGACCGATAGTTAACTTACCACTAATTACTAGGTAGCTGCCTAACCAGAGTATCGAGATGGAAGTGAAGGTAGAAAGAATGCTAGTAATCGTACTGCTATAAAGTCCCAACTTCATCGTACTCCAACCCAAATTAGCGAGGCGACCGTAGTTGCTTTGATATTCTTGCCAAGCTTGGGGGGTAGCTGGGGTAGTTTTCAGTACTTGAACACCGCGAAAGGTTTCGACTAAAAAGCCTTGGTTTTCCGTACCTAAAACGATCATATTACGAGTTTTCCGTCGTAAGGCAGGGAGAAAAAGCAGGTTTATAAGAGTAACAATTATAAAAGCACCAATAGAGGCTAAAGTTAGTTCCCAACTGTAGACAATCATCAAGCCTAAAGAAATTAAGGCGATAAAGAATTGACTGGGTAAACCGAGAACTATTTGGGAGACTAAAGTATTAATAGCATTAACATCGGCAATACGGCTGACTACTTCTCCACTGCGACGACCTTCAAAATAAGATAAAGGTAAGTGCAATAGTTTGCGTCCGTATTCCAGGATTAGTCCTAATTGTAATTTTTGTCCGAAGTGACCGACTAGATGGGATTGTACTAAGCCAACTGCACTTCTAAATAGGTTCATGACAATGACACCGATAGCTACAGTAGTCAGTAGTTGGGTATCGCCCCTGACCAATACATCATCGGTAAGTAGTTGCATCATTAAAGGAGAAGCCAGAGAAAGCAGTCCCACGCCGAAGTTAATAACAATGGCTAAGAGTAGAATATGGCGATAGGGCCAAACCCTCTGAATATAGCGACTAAAGCCACCTACCTTGTCATTTTCTTGTTGGTAAAAGCGGGTGTCATCTGGTGTCAAGAGCAGCATAATGCCGTTACCCCAACCTGTGATTAACTCTTGGCGAGTTAGGTAGCGGATACCTACGGCAGGGTCGGCAATGACATATTTTTGACCTTTTTTACCATATAAAACAACCCAGTGGTAGCCTTTCCAGTGGATAATAGCTGGCAGGGGTACTTCGGAGAGGCGATCGATAATTTCATTAGTGGCTTTGACTTGACGGGAATTGAATCCGAAGACTTCTGCCCCTCGGTTTAAGCCTAGCAGGGTAGTTCCTCGCGAACCCGTGCCGACTGCTTCGCGGATACGACTGATGGCAAAGGTGCGTCCGTGGTGTTTGGCAATGGTAGCGATGCAAGCTGCACCGCAGTCTTCTTCACTGTGCTGGAGGACAATTGGGTATCTCATTTTTCAGGGGAATGGTAGGGGAGAAAAAGAGGTCGGGGCAAGTGCCCCGACCAGAGTAGGTGTTGAGCTTATCACCCTAGTTAAGCCAGATCTTCACACTTTACATAAGTAAAGTAAGTTTTTGGCTCGATCTCTTGTACTTAATTATCAGGTAACTTTGTATCTCATAATATATCCGCCCGCATTAAGGGTTCGGTATCCACCTGTTGGTCCAGAAAGTCGCACACTGCCTAATAGATCGTCGTCAGGATAGGTTCCGAAATCTTCGTCCCAAAGTGAGAGGGTTGCATCATTAGAGAATTTTTGCACTATGTCCTTTGTAAAGACGAAGTTATATGGTTTCACGTCCTTGTGACGTGTCAGAAGCCTTTTTCCCAGATAGATCATGGGGTCGTTTTCCACGGGGTTTTTGGCATAGAGGTAATCTATGGTTAGTGTGCGACTACTAAATAGAGATTTTTCTCCGAAATCCGCGCCTCCTTCTACGACAGCTCCTTCTTCGGGAGTTAATTCAGTAAACAGTTCTTCGTTTGCAGTCATTTTGTCAATATTTGACATAATTTTTCTCCTTAAGAATTTAATCTCTTATTTAAGAAAGCTTTTTTTTTGCTTTCTATTGTCATTATGTTTGATTATTTTGTTTAATTGTTGAGTTGAATTCAGTAGTATTAAAATTAATTTTTTGGGCTTGATTCGGCTTGATTCAGGTTAATTCAGGTAGAATAATTTTGTGCTTTTGCAGGGTTTAATAATGTAATGAAGTTTGACTTAGATAAAGCTCTTGAAATTGCCAATCAAGCTGTGTACCATACAATCAACAGAAACTTGACTGATGTAGAAATAATTGTATTTAAAGGAGCTTGGGCAAGAGAAGAATACGACGCGATCGCTGCGAAGAATCAATATTCTACCAGTTATATCAGTCAAGATGTTGCTCCTAAACTGTGGAAAATTTTGTCAGAAGCTTTAGAGGAAAAAGTCAAAAAAAGTAATTTTAAAGAAGCTCTAAAAAGACGCTGGCAACTACAATTAAACTCTGCGGACAACTTATCGATCGCCAATAAGAGCAAACAACAGGATTTAGAAAGCGATCGACAATTAAAGAACAAGGAAATTGAGGAAAATAAACAGAAAAATTTGACTCTAGACACATATGTAGAGCGTCCTCCCATCGAATCTATTTGTTACGAAACACTGTTACAGCCTGGTGCTTTAGTTCGGCTCAAAGCTCCTAGTTTAATGGGAAAAACATCTTTAATAACTAGAATTTTGTCTCAAATAACCACAGAAGGATACCATACTGTTAATCTAAGTTTTGAATTAGCAGATAGAAGCACCCATTTAACTAATCTCAATAAATTCTTGCGCTGGTTTTGTCTGAATATTACTAGAGAATTAGGATTACTCGAGCGGTTAGATGAGTATTGGGATGAAGAAGGAATAGGGGCTAAAGTCAGTTGTACGACTTATTTTGAAGAGTATTTATTATCTAAACTAAATAGTCCTCTTGTTTTATGCTTAGACGATCTAGATTTACTATTTCCTTATCCAGAAATCTATGAAGACTTTTTTGGTTTACTACGTTCTTGGCATGAAAAAGCGAGAAGTCGAAAACTTTGGCAAAAACTGCGGTTATTAATTGCTCATTCTACCGATGTCTATATTCGACTCAATATCAATCAGTCTCCTTTTAATGTGGGACTACCAATTGAATTGCCAGAATTTACCAGCGAACAAGTTCAAGAATTTGCCAGTCTACAAGGACTAGAAATCGATAAATTGGGCATAAAAAAACAAGAGTTGATGTCTCTAATGTCTTTAGTTGGAGGACACCCTTATTTACTCAAACAAGCTTTTGTGCAGCTTAAAAATAATCCAAATCTTACTTTAGAACACCTTCTTGAGCGGGCTCCTACAGATTCTGGTATCTATAGCAATCATCTCCGAGAACACTGGTTAAATTTACAACAACATCCCCACTTAGCAACAGCTTTTAAACAAGTACTAACTACTAAAAAATCAGTACAATTAGAACCTATATCCGCTTATCAATTACAAAGTATGGGTTTAGTAAAACTGTCTGGTAATCAAGCAGAAGTTCGTTGTAATTTGTATCGTCAGTATTTTGGCGATCGCGCAGAATCTTTTTAGCTGTGAATTGTCCAAAATACAAAAAAAGTGGGGTAACTAATTACCCACTTAGATCGATTAATTTAATTTTGCTTCATTCCTTTTCTGGAGTGTATTCTACAGAGAAAGGTGATTGTTGTTGATTTAATCTTTCTTGCTGTAAGCGTTTAAACTCCGAAGCCGAATCTTTTATGTTTGTTGCCGAATCATCGCTAAATTCTTCTAAACTGCGGTCTCGACTTAATTGAATACGATTCATTAATTCTAGAGGATTAATACCGGTAGCACTCCCACCAAACATAGCATCTTGTTCGTTGGACTGAAAACCATCGTCTTGTGGAGTTTGATACTGAGCAGAGGCGATTGTTGACCAACCAGAAATAAAACTGAGAGCAACTCCTATACTGAGAGTAAGGCTCAATTGCCAAAGTGATTTTTGAGTAGACATAGATTTTACTGGTAAGAATGTGATTGACTTCTCTGTCGGTTAAAACACGAGAGATTCTAAGCGGATGTTACGAATCGGGTTTTAACCGACAGAGAAGTCAATCACATTCTTACCAGTAAAATCTATGTCTACTCAAAAATCACTTTGGCAATTGAGCCTTACTCTCAGTATAGGAGTTGCTCTCAGT
>JASJDJ010000083.1 GCA_030065635.1 Xenococcaceae cyanobacterium MO_188.B32 | reverse complement strand
GGTATGATTTTTAGATTTAATGGTAAGAGCAGGTGGGGAGGTAGGGAAGTTAGGGAAGTTGAGGGAGAGATAACCTTGATTTCTCGTCTTAGTAAACAACGTAAATCATTCAATTATTAAAAACATACACTTGAGAGGGAATGCACTCGGGAGTGCTACGCTGAATCGAATTCAGCGTAGATTGGCGGTAAAAGGTAACAGGTAAAAAGTAAAAGGGATTAATTTCGCTCGATCGTGTATTTTTGCAAGAAGTCTAATGGAAAAAAGTTGATTAAATTGATATCCATATCCTGGATATAATAAAGCCCCTTTCCACCACTGTACCGCGAAGCGTGTCAGTGTAGGAGAAGTCACTGAGCAGAAGCCTCTACAGGGGCGGGTTGCAACAAACTAATAATAGTGCCATCAGGAGTACGCATGGCTGCTACCTTGCCAAAAGAAGGTTCTCTAATTCTGCCTTGAAGTTCCGCTCCCATTTGTTCTAGACGATTGACAGTTGCGTGAACATCATCGACATGGAAACTTAAAATAGGTGAGGCTCCAGATTGCCCGTCCTCGGAAGCTGCATGAAAAGCCAGAGTAGTTCCGTCCGCATCTAATTCTGCCCATCCAGGACTAGACATTTTAACTTTTAATCCTAATCCTTCACTGTAAAACTTGACCGCAGCAGGAATGTCTTTAACCATCAGCATTATATGCTTAAATTTGGCAGTCATAGATTTTCTCCCGTCACTTATATAAATTTATGTTTCATTTTTAGTATACAAATGCTAACGTCGTCTGCAACTTCCTAAAATTATCTCGCTATTAAAAAACTGGCAAAAAACAAGCAGCGATCGAGTCTATATACAAAAAACGATAACTAATAAATATCAATCTACAAATGTCTGTAACACAACAAAATGCTACTCTTTCCCCAAACCAAAAACTAAAACCAGATTGGGCTGGAGAAGATGTTCTTTCTCGCTTCGTTAATCTTCTGATTCAAACCAAACCCATCTATCGTCTGATGAAACGACAAGCAAGACAGGTATTAATTAGAATGGCGGAAAAAAATGGCATTCCTTGGCGGAAAAATTATCAAGAATTAGAAAAATCCACAATTAAAACTTTATTACCCTCAATTACTAATCCCCATCTTGTCTATCCAGATTATTACCGCGTACCTTTCCATGCCTACGAAGAAGGAAATCTTTGCTGGCAAGCTGCCTTTGAAGCAGAATCTGCTACCTATTCGATGGGATTGAGAGTATGGAAAAATGAAGGACTTACTTGGCAGACTGCCCACCATCGCTTGAGAAATAGTTTTCATCAAGTTTTAGAAAAATACAGTCCCGATACAGTTACAGATATTTTGGATATTGGTTGTTCTGTAGGTATTTCTACTTTGGCTCTCCATCGCTACTACAGTCAAAGACAAGATACTCTCGTTCGTACCATTGGTTTAGATTTATCCCCACATATGTTAGCAGTAGCCAAAGCCAGAGATGAAAAAAATGAAATTGCTCGATGGCTTCATGCTAAAGGAGAAGAAACGGGACTCGCCGATAATTCTGTTGATGTAGTTACCCTTCAGTATGTTATCCACGAACTACCCCGTCAAGCTACTAAAGCAATATTCCGCGAAGTATATAGAATACTAAAACCTAATGGGGTTATCGCGATCGTCGATAATAATCCTGCTTCTCCAGTAATTCAAAATTTGCCTCCTGCCCTGTTTATTTTAATGAAGAGTACCGAACCTTGGGCTGATGATTATTATACTTTTGATGTAGAAACCGCGATCGCTGAAGCGGGATTTGAATATAAAACAACTGTACCTAGCGATCCTCGTCATCGCACTATCATTGGAATTAAATCTTAATTTCTTAATTGGACTTGATTTCTAACCCAACCCCGAAAAGCTTTTATGCCTTTGTTTCTTCCTTCTGTGCGACATTGATGTAAATATTGAGGAATTGCTTCAATTAAGGGAAAATTAGGGAAATTATTACTAGATTCAGACTCAACATATTTACCATCTACTAAGAGCAAAATTTGTAATTTACCCCGTTCGTATCTCCATAGTTCTGGTACTCCCAAAGACTGATATATTTCTGGATGACTGCGGTTAGTAATATCTATTTCTAAGGCTAAATCTGGTGGTGGATCGATAGTTAAATCTAATCTATTTTTACCTCTTACTGCTGCTTCATGCTGGATATAAAAACAGCTATCTGGTTCAATTCCTTTGAACATAAGCTGATTTTTAAAAGTAGTAGAACCTAAAGGACAAAATTCAATATCTAGTTCTTCAAGTAAAATCTCGACAAAATTACTAATATAAACTTTATTAACTTCGTGTTCTGGTAAAGGGGTCATAATTTCTAATTTTCCTCGGTCATAAGCTATTCTCGAACCTCGGTTTTCTCCCAAATCTTCTAAGATAGCTTCAAATTCGTCCCAACTTACACCATCTAAGACTACTGTTTGTCCTGGAGGAACTATAATTCTGTTAACTTCTAGTAGCATAGTTTTTTTATCATTCGATCGAACTATTAATCACAGTTATCTAATCATCATCATAGAAGTTTTGCTGATAAGATTAAAATAGTTATCACTCATCAGTTATCAGTTATCAGTTAAAAGTAGATTTAGACTCATTAATAACTTGAAGACTCTTTATCTCTTCGAGATAGAAGAGGGGACTTAAACCCTATAAGTGACCGCGGAATGCGCTCGGTCTCGCTCATTAACTGGTAAATGGTAACTGGTAACTGTTAAAGCGATCGCCAACAACGATAATCCGATTAACAAAACTTTTACCTAAGATAATTAAATTTTGCTTTTTTTGATTTCTATTATTTCTAATTAATATTGGTTAATTAAACTTAACTGAATACTGAGTTTCTTTTACAAGAAATTGCAAGTTTTGTATATAAGTCCCAATAAAGAGTTAATCTCACATTTATAAGCCATTAATTTGTGCTTAACTTTACTTTAAATTTTAAAGGCACTGACTATCAATTCTGCCTTAATTAGTTTGAGATAGCCGTAGTGTCCCTATCGCAACAACAGAATATTTTGGGGTCAAGTTTATGAGTAACAATAAAGTAGAAAACACCCGTAATGTGGCAATTGTCGGTCCTTATTCCAGTGGTAAAACTACTCTGCTAGAAAGTCTGCTTTTTGTGACGGGTGCAATTACTCGCAAAGGGAATATCAAAGACGGTAATACCGTGGGAGATAGTTCGATAGAAGCCCGCGATCGCTCTATGAGTGTGGAAGTTTCCGTTGCTGATACGAAATATGAAGATATTCAACTGACTTTTATGGATTGTCCGGGCTCGATCGAATTTGCTCAAGAAACCTATAATGCTTTAGTCGGTGCAGGGGCAGCTATAGTAGTGTGCGAACCAGTTATTTCTCGCGTTCTGACTCTTGCCCCTTTATTTAAATTTTTAGACGACTGGGAAATTCCCCATCTAGTCTTTATTAATAAAATGGATCGGGCTCAAGACAGCTATATGGATATCCTCCATGCTCTCAAAGAAGTTTCGAGTCGCCCTTTAGTTCCCCAACAATATCCTATTCGTCAAAAATATGATTGTATTGGTTATATAGATTTAGTTAGCGAACAAGCCTATCAATATCATCGTGGCAGTCCCGCCGATCCCGTGCCTTTGCCTGAAAGTTTGGCAGAAGAAGAGCATTTTGCACGGACAGAAATGCTGGAAACTCTTGCCGATTTTGACGATCATCTTTTAGAAGAACTTATAGAAGAAATAGAACCCCCCCAAGAAGAAATCCTTAAAGACTTAAAGCAAGAACTTAGTGCCGATCTGATCGTTCCCGTATTCTTTGGCATGGCAGAACAGGATTACGGAGTACGTCCTTTAATTGAAGCTCTAGTGAAAGAAGCCCCAGCCCCCAATATTACCGCTCAACGTCGCGGATTAAATGTAGATGTTGATGGCGATACTTTAGTCCAAGTACTCAAAACTTATTTTACCCCCCAAGGCGGACGACTATCTTTAGCTAGGGTATGGCAAGGAAAACTCACTGACGGCATGGTTTTGAATGATATGCGTGTAGGTGGTCTTTATCGTCTAATGGGTCAACAACAAGAACCTATTACTAGCGCATCTGTAGGTGAGATTATTGCTCTTGGCAGAATGGAAGGAATACAAACTGGAGATACTCTTACCAGTTCGACCAAAAAGACTCAAGAATTACCCAAAGCCGATAAAATAGCTCCCGTATACGCTTTAGCGATTGCTCCAGAAAATCGTCAAGATGAAGTTAAATTAAGCAATGCCCTCACTAAATTACTCGAAGAAGACCCCTCCTTACATTGGGAACAACATGGCGATACTCACGAAGTTATTCTCTGGGGACAAGGAGAAATTCATCTACAAGTAGCCCTCGAGCGTCTCCGTCGCAAGTATAACTTGCCCATGACTACTCATCTACCCCAAGTACCTTATAAAGAAACTATTCGTCAGACTTTTACTTCCCACGGTCGCTATAAACATCAAAGCGGTGGACATGGGGCATTTGGGGATGTCTATCTGGAAATTAAACCTCTATCGCGGGGAGAAGGGTTCCAATTCCATGAAACTATTGTTGGTGGGGTCGTACCCAAGCAATATATCCCTGGAGTAGAGACGGGAGTAAGAGAATATTTATCTCACGGACCTCTCGGTTTCCCTGTAGTAGATATAGATGTTACTCTCAAAGATGGTTCTCATCACTCTGTAGATAGTTCCGAACAAGCTTTTAAACAAGCTGCCCGTATTGCCATGACCGAAGGTATGCCCAAGTGCCAACCTACTTTGTTAGAACCAATTCTTTCTATTGAAGTATCTGCTCCTAATGAATTTACTTCTAAAGTATTACAGTTAGTAACTGGTCGCCGAGGACAAATTCTTGGCTATGAAGTTATTGCTGATTGGAAAGGTTGGGATCGAGTTTCGGCATATTTACCCCAAGCAGAAATGCACAACTTTATTATTGAATTGCGATCGCTTACTTTGGGTGTAGGCTTCTTTAACTGGCAATACTCTCATCTACAGGAAGTTCCTAACAAGTTAGCAAATAGTCTCATAGCAGCTACAGCAGCAAGTAATGGTAACGGCAATGGTAAAGGATAAATAAGTAGCCCAATCTAATTTTTGATAAATATTTTGCAGCAGAGGAAAAGGTTTCAGAGTGAGTATAACCTTTTCCTTTTTTTGATTCTACGAAGTAGAGCCAAAAGTATAAGCAATACTTCTCGTTTAGCGATTTCAATTTGTTGGCGAGGTTATAAGAAAGGAAAGCCATTAGCCATTAGCAATCTTTCTCGCTCGATCGAGAAGCTTATTCGAGAAGTATTGAAAGTCTAAGTCCATTTACGGAAAAATGAACCATCTTCTCCTGCATTAGCAGTTAACTGTTCGATTTCTTTCATTTGTTTTTCATTCAACGGTTGAAAAGTCCGAGCTACTCTAATATTGGATTCTAATTGTTCTGGGTTTTCTGCTGCAATAATACAACAATGTACCCCAGGTAAAGAAAGAGTATAGCCCATGGCTTGATGCATCCCCTCTAAAATACCAGGTTTAAATAAACGTCCGTAAGCGGGTACTTTCATGGCAATTACACCAATATTCTTGGCTTGGGCTATGGGCAAAACCTTTGTAGCAAAGGGACGAGGATGATGAACATCAGCAGCATTGAGAGAAATTAAAGTATTATCGAAAGGATATTTTTGTAACCCTTGGGCGATAATATCTGGTTCGTGATGTCCTGTAATACCTGAAAATTTGATTATTTTTTGAGCTTTGGCTTCTTCTATGGCTTTAATTGCGCCATTTTTGCCGAAAATTTCGTCTAATTCGTCTTCAAAAGAGACATGATGTAATTGCCAGGAATCTAAATAATCTGTATTGAGTCTTTGAAGCGATCGCTCTAAATCTCTCCAGGCACCATCCCTGTCACGGGCAGCAGTTTTACTGTTGAGAAAGAGATCGTGACGATAGGCTGGTAAAATTTTGCCAAAATGCGATTCGCTAGGGCCATAATCGGCAGCAGTATCATAATAGCGTATGCCCAAATTTAAAGCTTTTTCAATCAGCGCGATCGCTTCTTTTTCTCGACCGACCTTTGATATGGGTGTTTTTCCTGCGCCTCCCAAACCCAAAATAGGTAAACTTATACCCGTATTTCCTAATACTCTTTCGGGCATTAATTGGTTGGGAATATATTGAGATAAAAAAACTTGACTTTGTTGCTGAGTAACAGCCTTGCTACCCACAACTGTCACTGCTGCTGCTGTACCTGCAATCAGGAAATTTCTGCGAGTTGTTTTGTCACTCATGATAGAAATACGGGAGTAGGGAAACTCAGTCTCTAAAGAGCTGAGAGGAACTACGACACGAGCAACTTTAGTTGCCGTGAAGATTAAAATCCATAAACATAGCCATCTTTTCGATGAACTTGTTTACAGTATTTATGATTAATGCCTTGTACCGTTTCAGATACAGTTTTAATTTTCTTTAAGATGATTGTGAATGGATATTGCCGATACCGTGCTGCTTTACCTGCTTTAAGCAAACTTCTAGCCATCCCTGGAGTACAGGGGTCTAGTGGTTGCTTGTTGGTATCTAGAACAAATACGGAGTTAGACATGGTTTTGTCTCTTCTACAACTGTGTAACGTTTGCCTAGCTAATGTTATTAGTCGGTACTTTCCAAACTGCACTTTCTTACCCCTTGTAGGAATGTTTAACAATCTGGTTCTAGAGCTTGGAACTGGCACGTATCTCAAGGTAGGTCTTTAACTCTTGCTAATAACGTAGACCATGAGTGGTCTTAAGCGGGTCAGCGATCGCTAGCTACAGCTAGAGGCAAGAAGCCCCGTTCGCGTGATTCACGGGGTGCTGACAGTTATTTTACTTTTTTTAGTATTAGAGTACTACAGACAGATCGAGCTGCCGAAGAAACCTCGGCAGTCTTGTCCTCTACTTTATGCCCAACAAATGGGGGTGAAGCAGTCCAAGTCTGTCCTACTTTGTTGTAGTTTATTTACTCTCGATTTATTCCCAATTTATTTTTAGATTGGTCATCTTACTAGGTTATTAAATTAATTAGTTGTAGTAAAGAATGAATTGGGAACAAGCTCTAAAGTTGGTGAATGAAAAAGTATTTGCTCAAATTAATCGAAGACTCGGTAATGTGGAAAGTGCAATTCTTAGGGGAGCTTGGCAAGGTCAGACTTACAAACAAATTGCTGATGTCTTTGGTTATTCTACCAGCTACTTCACGCGGGATGTAGGACCAAAACTCTGGAAGTTGCTCAGTCAAGTTTTAGGAGAAACCGTGAGTAAAACCAATTTTCGTGCAGCTTTAGAACGCCAATGGCAACAGAAAATCGGGAACTCCACGTACAAGCATCTAAACCAAGTTCAGCAACTACCCCCTCCGCTCCGCGAACAGGTGATAGCCCCTCAGCAAGGAAGCAGAGAAGCTCTCGAGCAGTTAAATTCAAAATTGCCCATCTCCAATCAAGTTGATGGGGGGGAAATTGTAGATATTAGCTCCTTCTATGGACGCAGTTCCGAACTGACTACTCTAGAGCAATGGATTCAAACTGACTGTTGTCATTTAATAGCCATACTTGGTATGGGTGGAGTAGGTAAAACGGCTTTAGCTGCTAAATTAGTACAGCAAATTGAGAGTAAATTTGAGGTTGTGATATGGCGATCGCTACGTCATGTAACAGGTTCAGCTACCTCGAGCAAAGATATCCTCTGCTTGTTGTCCCATCAACCAAATAATCAACTCAAACTAGGAAAATTGATGAAGTGGCTACAAACCTCTCGCTGTCTAATTATCCTCGACAATATAGAAACTATTTTACAGCCTGGTAGCGTAAGTAAATATCGTCCAGGCTATGAGGACTATGGCGAGTTTTTTCGCTTGGTGGGAGAAACTGTTCACCAAAGTTGCTTAATTCTTACTAGTCGGGAAAAGACTGCTGAAATCGCTGAATTAGAGGGAATAGAGTTAGGAGTACGTACTCTGCAACTAAAAGGTTCTCTAGAAACTGCACGAGCTTTAATTCAAGCTCAGGGATTGTCGGGTTCGGCAGCACAACAAAAGCATTTGTGTGAACTGTACGACTGTAATCCTCTCTTACTCAAAATTGTCGCCAACTCTATTCAAGAACTTTTTGATGGCAAGATTGCTAAGTTTCTGGCTGAAAACACTCTAGTTTTTAACGGTATTCGCCGAGCTTTAAAACAGCAATTCCATCGTCTTTCTTCTGTAGAGCAGATTATTATGAATCGTTTGGCGATCGCTCCTGAAGGATTAACTATTGCGGAACTAGCAGAAGAGATAAGTTTTTCTAGAGTAGATATACTGGGAGGACTAGAGGCTTTAATGTGGCGATCGCTAATCGAAAAGACTTCGCCTACACTCATCCAGAAGCAATCTAGCAGATATACCCAGCCATCTATAGTTCGGGAGTACATTATCGATCGCGCGATCGAGCAAGCTAGTTAAAAACTTCAACTCCAATCTGCATTAGCCTGAAGACTCTACCGCACCGAGGGTTTTTAAGGTTGCTTTCTGCGCTGCTGTTAAACCTGTAATCCCTGTGATGTTCATGCCTTAGTAGGGTCTAGGAGATAAGCTAATCCACATTAAAATTGCCTATTTAGAAAATCCCTACACCCCACACCCGCGCAAGACGGCTTATAATACTAAATCCGATTCGTAAAGTGTAGTTTTGAGGAGAGATGAAAACGGTGTGCCCTTTCAGATTTTTTATGGCATTAGTAATTCTTGCCTATTCCCAACAACTCAAGGGGCTGTCCGATGAGGTTTCCTCATCGGTTTATACGCCCAGCCGAACTACGCGCCTCCGAACTCCGAACTAGAGCGAAGCGTTGTGACCGGCTTAGCTTGACTCCTCGACTGCGCCCAACGCTTTGAGGGTTGCTTTCTGAGCTTCTGTTAACCCCCTAACTCCCGTAATATTCATTCCCTCATAGGAACGGTCAGCTCTCAGAGTTGTCAGGCACTCACCCGACTTGACATCCCAAACCCTAATCGACTCATCATCACTGCCACTGGCCAACAATTGTCCATCCGCACTGAAACTAACCGACCAAATCCCATTGGTATGTCCCTTCAACGTTTTGAGACAACGACCCGTCCTGACATCCCAAAGCCTCACGGTCCCATCAAAACTGCCACTGGAAAGTAGCTGACCATTTGGACTGAACCTGACTGCCCCAACACTGTTCGTGTGTCCCTTCAATGTTGTCAAACACTGACCTGTATCTACATTCCAGAGCCTTACCGTATGGTCACCGCTGCTGCTGACTAACAACTGTCCATCCGGGCTAAAGACAACAGAGAAGACCCCGCTAGTGTGCCCTTGCAACGTGTTCAGACACTCACCTGTGTCAACGCTCCAAAGCCTTAGCGTCCGATCAAGACTGCCAGTGGCGAGCAGTTGACTATTGGGACTGAACGCAACCGACCAGACCCAATTGGTATGATGAGCCTGTAATATTTTGAGGCACTTACCGTCACTGACACGCCATATCCTGACTGTTTGGTCAGCACTACTGCTAGCCAGGAGTTGACCATTGGGACTGAAAGCAACAGAGCAGATCCTGTGGGTGTGTCCCAGTAACGTGTTCAGACACTCACCGTTACCGACGTTCCAGAGCCTCACCGCTCGTTCTTCATCGCCGCTGCCACTGGCCAGTAATTGACTATCCGGGCTGAAGGCGACCGACACAACTAGATCCGTGTGTCCTCGCAACTTACGGTGCTGACCCGTATCCACATCCCAGAGCCTTACCGTTTGGTCATCGCTGGCGCTGGCTAGAGTTCTGCTTGTGGGACTGTAATGCCTGAGTTCCTTTGAGACAATTTCGCCAACAGGCATTACTTTGCTGCCCCCCTCGCCTTGCGGTGCGAAGGCAATAGACCAGACTTTATTGGCGTACCCTTGCAATGTGTTTAGGCACTGGCCAGTATCCACATCCCAGAGCCTTACCGTTTGGTCAAAACTGCCGCTGGCTAGGACTCGACCATCGGGACTGAAGGTCACCGACCAGACTGTATTGGTGTGCCCTTGCAACGTGTTTAGGCACTGGCCAGTATCCACATCCCAGAGCTTGAGAGTTCGGTCATCACTGCTACTGGCTAGGACTCGACCATCGGGACTAAAGGTAACGGACCAGACTGAATGGGTGTGCCCTTGTAATGTGTTTAGGCACTGGCCGGTACGCACATCCCAGAGCTTGAGAGTTCGGTCATCGCCGCCACTGGCTAGAATGTGGCTGTCAGGGCTAAAAGTGACTGATTGTATCCAACCCGTATGCCCTTTCAATGTATTCAAACATTGACCACTAGAGACATCCCAAAGCTTCGCGGTTTGATCGGCGCCACCGCTGGCGATTATCTGGTCATTTGGACTGAAAGCGACAGATCGGACTCCCTTGATGTGCCCTGATAGGGTGTTCAGGCATTGACCGTTATGGACATCCCAAAGCCTTACCGTTTGGTCAAAGCTGCCACTGACGAGCCGTTGCCCATCGGGACTGAAAGTAATAGACCAGACTGTATTGGTATGCTCCTGGAATGTATTCAGGCACTCACCCGTGCCCACATCCCACAGTTTTATAGTTTGGTCAAAGCTGCCACTAGCGAAAACCCGTTCAGTAGGACTAAAGGCAACCGTGCAGACCCAGTTGGTGTGCCCTTTACAAATCAAGTGGGGTTGACCATTGGCGACTCGCCACAAGTGAATCTGACCAGTGGAATCCCCTGCAGCCAAGAGATTTCCATCTGGACTCAATGCGACTGACTGAACACTACCGAAGGGTTGGGCAAAAACGGACCGAGCCAGATCTGAGTGAGCGAAATTGACATTGTGTGCGGTTATGTCCTGTAGGTTGGCTTGCCAGATCCTCAGGTGAGAAAAATCATAGCCGGTTAGATCAATCGGCAAGTACTGGGCGAGGTTAATCAGGTTGCCACCGCCATAGCCCGCAGTTTCTGAAGCCCTGATGGCCCCAAGCAGTCTCTGGAATTGTTGTTCAATGGCTTGTGGAGAGCCAAAGGCGGTGCGGAGTTGGTTGGCGATGGGCTGCACAATTAACCGGGCCTGACTTTCCCTAACATAGTTTTTGACAGTGGTTTTGAGCAGAGCATAGCGATGGAAGAGGGGCAGGGGAGCAGGGGGGCAGGGGAGCAGGGGAGAACTTACTTGCGCAAGCTCGCGGGTTATCTGCTCAGTCAAGCGCTCTGTCATATACTCCATCACCACTGGCTGTTGGGTGTAACTGCCCGCTCGCTTTTCAATAAGACTTCGCCAGCGCAAAGATTCCAAGGCTTCCAGTAAATCTGACCGCAGAACGGTCGGCACAATATCCTCAGCTAGTTCTGAGATAGTAGTCCACTCCCGATTAATTGCCAACCAGTACATAATTGACTGTTCTAGAGGAGAGAGACGGTTAAACTGTTGCTCTAGCAGTCGCCGAACATTGTGGAACAGGGCGGTATCTTCTGCCAGAAATTCTTCAATCTCTCCCCCAAAGAGGTCTTGAATCGAAGTAGCCACAATCTTTAGTGCCAGAGGGTTGCAACTATAAAGCTGGCACAACTTCTGCTGCTGTTCTTGAGAACCTGACAATCCCTTAGCTTGAATTAAAGCTATGGCTGCTTCTGGGGAACCTCCCAGTTGTAGAGAACGAACGGGACTACTTGTTCTTCCCCCTTCAAGCATGGCTATCTCTGCTGGCTTTTCTCGACTGGTGAGCAGCAGACAACTCTGGTGAACAGTTTCTCCCACCAAGCGGACCAATTCGCCGTAGTTCTCATAACCTGGGCGATACTGACCCGCATAATCTCTTGACTGTAATATAGTCTCTACGTTATCTAGAATCAGCAAAAAACGGTCAGCTCGCAGCCAATAGAGCAATCTTCCTATTTCGGCTTTAAGATCCTGTTGCTCGGACAAAAATGGTACTAGCTCTCCCAGCAAAGTTTTTAGGGGTGGAGCATTGCGGAGACTGCGCCAAATAACTGCTGCAAAATCGCCCTGAATCTGCTGCGCTACCTTGGCAGCTAGAGCAGTTTTACCGACCCCACCCATACCTAAAATAGCGATCGAGCGAGAACGCTCAACTAGAATCCATTGCTCCAAAGTAGCAAGTTCGGTGCTACGTCCGTAAAAGAAACTAACATCGACTACTTCTCCCCAATCGCTGCGCTGAGAGATGGGCACAGAACTAGCAGATAAGCGATCGATTTCTCCGTCTCTTTTCTGCTCAAATGTTCCTCTACCTTTATTTTGCCCTACTTCCTGTCGCCACCTTCTTTCTAAAACTTTGTGAAAATTCTTTTTACTAACAGGTTCTTCTAAAGCATGACTCAAGAGTTTCCAAAGCTTGGGTCCAACATCTCGTCTCAGATAGCTAGCAGAATAATCAGAAGTCTCTGCTATCTGTTCGTAAGTTTGATTTTGCCAAGAACCTTTGATGATTACCGTTTCTACATCGCTGAGTCTTCGCTCAAACTGAGCAAACATTGCTCGATTGATAACTGACAATGCCTGAGACAAATTCATTTTTTTGAGCAAGAATGCAAGATTAGACCCTTAATTGAACATTAAATATTTAACGTTTCTCTTGATTCAAGCCTCTCCCTTCCCAATGATAAATGATAAATGCTAAATAAATTGACCTGAGTTTAGCAGACTTTTTGAGCGAGAACAGTTACTTGTTTAAAATTCTCTCTGTTCTTTATATCTAAAAGGTTAGACACTTATAGACTAAAAATCGGTTGAGTTTTCCTCAACCACAAACCTGACATTTTTTGAGATTAGCCCAGAAAAAAGTCCTGAGATTTCCTGTAACGACAAAGAAGAAATCTCCACTTATCGTAAGAAATGAAAGGTGATTACAAGCCTAGAAAAACTCATCTCTACCAAGGTTTTCTATCTCATTAGTTAGTTCAATCAATGCTATCTAAAAGAAACTTTTGGTTGGTGAAGCCAAAAAACTACAGCGAAAATTTCTATTAGAAATTAGCTGTGTCAACAAACGGATTTAATCCACCTTTTACTATCAATTTGACTTAGGAAAAAAAACTAATTTTGTCTGCCAACAAAATAAATCAAATATGCTTTTTATCCCAAGTCCAAAACCAATATATACAACAAATGTAAGGAGATTTACAATGAATAACCTACAAATCATCAGCGGCGTGCTTCAGTTGACCGGGGAGTCTGGAAGTGCTCTAGTCAATCTCAGAACAGGGTCAGTTGTCGGGAGTGCATTTCCCGATCCTGGAGAAGCGGGAGTCCGTGGTGCCACTGGTCGCCCTTTTCGGGTTGCACCCCACGTTATCGTTAGCCCAAGCGATCTGAGTCTCAGCACACATAGCAATACCTTTTACAGGATCACTCGGAGCGTTACAAGGGATAGTCTCTCGATCGGCTGGAGTATCGATTCCGCCGGACGGACGTTGGAGATCGATTTTCTAGTCATTGGCGAAGCTGCATAACGAGTTTGGTCTACGGACTATCAACTTAGAGCGGGAGCTACGATGACGGATAAATCACCTTAGTGCAAGCATCTTGCTTGCTAGCGGGCAGGATGCTACTACTACTTTGTCAAATTAGAAATGAGGGTTAAATCTTCGCTCCTCCGAACTCCGAATTCTGAGACAGTTGCGGTGGACGGTTGTACCGGCATAAGCAAACTGTCGAACCCAAAGGGCGAACTCCGAACTTTTCTCACATCCCTCAATTCAAAGTTGACAGAGTACTACTAAAGTTGTCCCGACTTAGGTTGGTAGCTTCGGTTTACGTTTTTGTGTTGTCCATAGCAGTTGAAGGAGAGATACCTATGTTGGAAGGATCAGTGCATCAGATGGTTCTTATTGGCGAAATATTTGCTACTTACCGAATGTCGGTAGGGGGTGAAATCGCGATCGTCAAAATGGAAGATTATCCCGTTCCCGAACGGGAGAACAGTCGGTGTTACCGCGAATACCTCGCTTTCCGTCTGGCGACCAAAATCGGATTGTCCGTGCCGTGCACGAGTCTGCGCCAAGACCCGCAGTACGGTCGTTTGTCTGTCCAGCAATACGTTCACGGAGCAACAAAGCCGACTCAGTCATTTTTGGAACGGATAGCGACGCGCCCTCTCGGGATGCGTATCGCCCTCTTTGATATCCTGTGTGGCAATCACGATCGCAAACCAGACAATTTGTTGCAACTCGGGACGGAGATTATCCCCGTTGATTTCAACACGACCTTCCAAATAACAACGACAAGTTGCGATTTCGACCAGGAAACCGACATAATTCTGGCTCGTTGGTTCCAAATTCGAGGTATGCTCTCTCTGAAACCCACGCACCGCCAGCTACTAGTCGATGAAGCGCGTCGGCTGGTTGAACGTTTGGACGATTCTTTCCTCCACTCATGCCTGGCAGAGATACCCACACCTTTCTGCGATTCCGCGGAAGCAGAACAAGTGTGGGACTTCCTCGCCTCGCGCCGCGATCGACTTCACGCTTCGGTATCATCATGGTGGGACAAAAACATTGCTCCCCTCCACCTATTCGACGATGATGCATTGATGATTGCTATTCGCCAACATACTAGGTAAATATTGCCTTTGTTTAAACCCACCGAATTTCGATAAATAGGCAAGTTATCCCTACTTATTACTTCTGCATAGCAGCACTAGCCACTTGCGATTTTTCCTTTGCTTCTCTCCGTCTGGGAACTTCATAGGTATAAAAATCGTAAGCTAATTTTGTTTGAGGAAAAATTGCCCGTGCTTCTTGCTTAAGATTATCTAGAGTAATGGAATTACCAGGCGTATAACGAGGACTAAAATGAGTCATAATTAATTGCTTAACTCCTGCTAGCAAAGCTACTTGGGCTGCCATTGTGGAAGTGGAGTGTAATCTTTCAAAAGCCATTTCTGCATCTTGATGAGCAAAGGTAGCTTCGTGAATTAAGACATCGGCATCTCGAGCTAATTCTACTGCTGCATCACAAAATACTGTATCGGTACAGTAAACTACTTTACGACCTATTTCTACTTCGCCACAGAGTTCTGTTCCTTTAATTATGCGTCCATCAGATAGAGTAATAATTTTTCCTTGTTTCAATTCACCATAAATTGGTCCGGGAGGAATACCTAACGCTTTTGCTTTGTCGATATCAAATTTGCCAGGACGGTTTTTTTCGGCAATACGATAGCCATAGGCGGGAACGCGATGTTTGAGTAAAGCGCAACTAACAGTAAATTCGCGGTCTTCATACACTATCCCAGGTTCGACAGTGTGTAGTTGTAAGCGCGAACTGAAGTTGATGTAAGAGTGTTTGGCACAAGCTTGAAGATATTCTGACAAACCTGGAGGGCCATAAATATGGATTTCTTGAGCGTTACCAGCTAAACCACAACTAGCAATCAATCCCATTAAACCAAAAGTGTGGTCGCCGTGCATATGGGTAACAAAAATTCGCTTAATCTGAGAAGTTTTAATGTCGCTACGGAGAAGTTGATGCTGCGTTCCTTCTCCACAATCAAAGAGCCATACTTCTGCCCGTTGCGGGAGACGTAAAGCAACACTAGATACATTGCGCGATCGAGTTGGTACTCCAGAACTTGTTCCCAGAAAAGTAATTTCCACTTTGTAATACTTAATTTTTCTTGATGATTGGTTGGGTCTAAATCAAAATTTCTACAAATAGCTAAAAGCTTTTATTGAATATCTTAGCAGTTATCGATCTTGCTGAATTTTAGGTAGGGATTTCTATTGACGTGGATTAAAATTGGGCAAAAAATATATTATTTGAGAGATGAAAAATTATTTTGCATAATTATCCCTTTAAGGAGGTAAATATATCTGTATGGTCTTGCAAAATTCTTCAGCTTCTATGACATCTTTTCTTAAATCGGTTTTTCTTACCCGTAAGCTTAATTGGTGGCTATCTATCTTTTTTTGGCTGATTCTCATTTTACCTGCTCAAGCAGTAGAGTTAAAAGTGGCAATTAAAAAAAATGTCGCTCAGTTAAAGGTTGGCAGTTCTACATCAGCTATAGTCCGCAATGGTGCAGGACAAAAAATCGGTGAATTAAAGCCGATGGCTGCTTTAGAGGTTCAACCCCAAGGAAATGGTATGGCTCTCGAACAATTGGGGTCTGGAGAAATTATTGTTGAGCCAACAGATAATGGTTATGTTTGGATCGGCGATCGCTGGTATCGGGGTAGAACTCGCTTAGTTCGTCAAGGTCAAGGTATTACAGCAATTAACTACGTCGATATAGAACAATATCTTTACAGTGTAGTTGGGGCAGAAGCAGTAGCTAGTTGGCCCATAGAAGCACTCAAAGCTCAAGCTGTGGCTGCTCGTTCCTACGCTCTTTACAAGCGTTCTACTGCTAGCAATAGTTTATACGATGTAGACACGACTATTGGTACACAAGTATACAAAGGTCTCGATAGCGAATACCTCACTACTCATGAAGCAGTTAATGGTACGAATGGGCAAATTATGACTTATGGGGGTAGAGTTATTTTAGCTGCTTTTCATTCTTCTTCTGGCGGACATACGGAGAATGTAGAAGACATTTGGACGAATCCCTTACCTTATTTACGTGGAGTAGTTGATTACGATCAACAATCCCCTGTATTTCAATGGACTAAGCTTTTTTCTCCTGAGGAAATTAGTACCCGTCTTGGTACGGTAGGCAGAATTAAGACCATGATTCCCGAAAAAACTACTCCCCACGGACGAGTTGTGACGATGAGAGTGATCGGCGATCGCGGTACAACTACAGTTACAGGCAAAAAATTACGTAAAGTTCTCGATCTTCGCAGTACTCTATTTCGTGTTAAGACTAATGGGAATAATATTCAAGTCTATGGTAGAGGATTTGGTCACGGTTTAGGATTGAGTCAATGGGGAGCATATTCTCTAGCTAAACAAGGTGTTCGATATCAGCAAATTTTAGGTCACTATTATCAAAAGGCAATCCTGTCTAGGATTAATTAGGGAATAAGACTTTCCGCTCTAGGTTTGGTGGGTAAATATTATATACTGTGAAATGTTTTGATATTTATTGCTTTAACTGATGTGAGCGGGAAGTACCTACCCTCGACGAAGTAGGATAGGGAGCTAAGGCTGCCCAGATTTATCCAGGTTTATTGTAACCCCCTGCCGTCTGAGGTTTCCTCAGATGACAGCCCCTCATAATAGCGAACTCATAGTTTTTATGCAACAACGTCGCGTAGATGCGTTTGCTCTGCGAATTAAAACCAATCCAAACAGAATTGTGGAAAATGTGAGTAGACCAAAAGAGGATTCAGGAATTTCTTGTAACGCTTCCAATTCCGTAGAAGATTCTGCTACGGTAATCTCTTCTGAAGTATGAATAACAGGAATGGTATTTTTAGGTATGAAGTCCTCTGAAATTTGTAAGTCGTCAAGATCGCTTAAACTAGGAGTTTTAAGATTTTCAGAGCTGATACCAGACGCTGTTGCTTCTGTTGAAGAATCTGAGTTTGAATTAAGTTTTTCAAGATCCGCCAATATATCTCGAATAACATCGGTATTAATTGGAGCAGATGAAGATTGAGATTTAGATTTAATTTCTTCTGGATTACTTAGTAGAGAAATTAGTTGAAAGTCTGCCCCTAATGGTGCTGTTTGAACACCAGATTGAGCCGAAAAGCTAGTTCTGGAAAAACTGCTGAACTCACGCTTTTTAAATAAAGGGTTACGATCTGTTATTATCCTCGAGGAATCATTGACTTTCGCCGACGGACTTACAGGAGTAATAAATTCTGAACTATCAGCTTTTGGCGACACAGAATCATAGGCTGTATCCCCCCAAAATTTAACTTTAACGAATTCAAGTGCATTATCAGCTGCATTATCAGCAAACTCCTTAGCCTCGTCACCTAAGAGACCGGATGAAGCAGGAAAGAACGTAAGACCTCCTAAGGTCAGAAGTCCAACTATCGCTCTTAAAGTTAGACGTGTTTGGTGTTTCAACTAACTTACCTCACTTCTGTTAAAATTTGGTTTGAACATAATATTTATCTTATAACTCATCGTTCGCGGACTAGATTGTCAAAAAAAATACTCATGAAGAGATGTTGACCTTCACCAGCAAAAATCATGTCGAGTTTTCGACCAAATCAGAGTAAATGTCTGGGGATAAACTTAAGTGCCTAGGCAAAATCAATTGTATATTAGACTTGTTGAAAAATAAATAAAAATCTCAATCCCTTATCGTTATTAGGTTTGGCCAAAGAGTATAACTACGGTCGCCAGTTGTTAACAAGAGGGTAAGATATAAAGGTAAAAACGCTACAATTAGATAACAAGTATGTCAGAAAATGAGGAATTATTAACTTTATTAAATTCAAGATTTGACAAGGTCATAGAAGATATGGGAGCCAGCCCAAAAAGGGCTTTAGATACTTATTTACAGCGATCGATCGAACAGATTTTTAAGCTCAGATATTGGTATTGAGAAAAGGAATATAATCGTAGGCATTGGGAAAAAGAGGTTGTTAATTTTCGTCGCTCTGTCAAGCGTATTCTTAAAAAGAATCCTAGTTTGAAAAACTATATTGCTGAAGAATATCAAGATATCTATCAAGACGCGATCGATGCAATGAGTCGAGAATTTGATATTCCTGATGATAGTTTTATTCCCCTAGAAACAATAATGGAAGAAAATTTTTTTGGGTAGAGAAACTAAACAACTGAAAAAGTTTTAGGTTTAAAGCATAACAGTAGCCTGATTATCAATTAAATTAGGTTTGCCATCATAGTAGAACTCGTTTTTGAATAGTAGAGCGATCGCTATATTAATAATTATTTCAGTTTAATTACTGTTTTTAAGCTCATAATCAGCAATTGTGCGTTTCTACGGACATGGTGGTAGTAGTCTAGATTTTTTTGAGCGTATTCAAAAGGAGAATAAAGATCCAAGGGGTAAGTTATCTTCTTATTTTTCTACTCATCCTCAGATAAGCTAGCGATACAGGCGATCGCTAGCTTACTTTCCTCAAAATATCTTTCTACACAGAAGAAAGGACTTCGTTGGTTTCGCCGACAATATTTTTTAAAACATCCTTAATAATACTACCGATAGTATCTATGTCCTCTGTAGTAAACGAAGGCGATAATCTTAAATCGCAAGCACAAGCAATAATCTCTTCGGTTTGCTTGAGTTCTGGCATTTCTGTAAAGGAATACTGCCAATTTTTAAAATAACGAGCGTTATCAAGTCGCCCGAATATTTGTATTTTTAATCCTCTTACTGCGGTATCTTTAACAAATCGATCTACTTGTGATTTGGTTAGATTCAAGAGATTAAATTGCATACTGTCGGGGGCGCGTTCTACTCTGTCTAAGGAAGGAGGAATAAGCACTCCTTCTACTGTATTGAGAATACTTTTTAACTGCCGATACAGTTGCTTATAACGCTCTATTTTCTCATCTAGAATTTTTATTTGGGGTCTGAGTACTGCTGCCGTTAGGTTGTTCATTCTCAGACTAAAATTAGGAACGTGGGGTTTTAGTTCCTCAAAGATTTCATCATTGAAAGGACGGGCTAAATGTTTTTTATAGAGCTTTTCGTAACAACCCGCAGCTAAGATACAGTAGGCTGCCACTCGCTCGTCAGAAGTAGCTATAAATCCTCCTTCGCCAGAGTTAAGCATTTTGTAACTTTGGCTGCTGAAACAAGCAATTTTAGCAGTATGTCCTACGTACTTGCCGTTATCCCACTTAGCACCCAAACTGTGAGCGCAGTCTTCAATAATATAAATTCCCTGCTCGTCACAAATTGCTTTAATTGCTTCCATATCCGATACATGTCCCCGCATATGAGAAACTATAAAATACTTGGCATCGGGATGTTCTTCTATTTTGCGTTTGAAGTCTTCGACATCAATTAGATATTGAGAGTTACACTCTAAATAGATAGGAACGCCACCAGCGTGAACGATACTACTGGGAACTGCGGTAAAGGTAAAAGCATTAGTGAATACCTTGTCTTGATATTCTAATCCAGCAGCTTTAAGGCTCATAAAAAGCGCACTACCACAGGAATTAACGGCGATCGCATATTTATGTCCTATATAGCGACTGAATTCATATTCCAATTTAGCTACTTCTGTTGCTAGCTCATCATCTAATTCACTTTCACTGGGTTCTATTTCTTCTTCAAATTCTGCGTGGAAATTGTAGCGATACATTCGCCCGGTTTCCATCAATTTTACTGCTCGATCGATACCTGCTTGGGGAACAGGATCGGGAATCTTAAAATCTTTGGTAAACTCCATCATGGTTATTCGTAAATGTCTCACCAGTGAAGTCGAGACCAATAAAAATTACTAGAAAGCTACAAGCACTTACTAGCAACGATCCCGACGATTTACCTATAAAGTCTAACCGATTGTTTTAAACAACAACACCCAAATTCTGCAAATAAATCCAATTGTTGGATATTTTCGGGAATATAAATCTATTAATTTGGTGGTAAATTTATCTTCGCACTCAAGATCTCTACTGTAGAGTTAATTTAACTTCGGGGGTTTTCGATCAAAAATAGTAACAAATAAAACCCCTAACAGGCATAATGTGGAAGCGATCGCAAAGGCAACGAGATAACCAAAAGTTTGGGCGATAAAACCACTAAAACTACCCGCTACCCCCAAGGGCGATCGCGATGAAGTAAAGAAGTTTTAGTAGTTGGCACAACCGCTATAATTTTCAAAAAGATTAATTGACAGGGTAATGAAACTGAGACCTAAAATTACGATTGCCGACCATTTTAATGAGCTAGAAGACCCAAGAATAGAAAGAACGTGCGCGTCATAAATTAATTGATATCCGATACGATTACGATTTGTGCAGTAATTTGTGGGGCAGATGGTTGGAATGATATTGAATTATATGGAAAATGTAAATATAAATGGTTAAAAAAGTTTTTAGAACTGCCGAATGGAATTCCATCTCATGATACATTTGCGCGAGTTTTTTCTCTACTTAACCCAGAACAACTACAGATGATGTTTTCTCCAATGGATAGAATCAATTAGTCTCATTACTTTTGGGGAAATAGTAGCAATTGATGGGAAAACTCTCCGTCATTCTTACGATCGAAGTAAAGATAAACCAGCTATTCATATGGAAGCGTGCATGGACCACAACTAATGGTTTAGTTTTAGGGCAAAGAAAAGTCGATAAAAAGTCCAATGAAATTACGGCAATTCCCGAACTATTAAAAGTTTTATCTTTAAAAGGATGTATTGTTACCATTGATGCAATCGGATGTCAAAAGCGCACCGCGATTAGGCTGAGGTTTCCCCCATTCGAGGGCAAGCCTCAGCGTAAGGACGGAGCAAGCGAAGATAATCAAACAAATTATTGAGCAGAATGGGGACGCGCGTAATTGCCTTGAAGAAGAACCAAGGCGGTCTGTACGAGCGAGTAGAACAACTATTTGAACAAGCCATTCTCAAGGATTTTAAAGGTTTAATCAAAACTGAATATCGACTGTCTGAAAATGAGCGGGGACGAGCGGAAACAAGATATTGTCAAATCCTGACTAATATCGATCGAGAAATTGACCCTGCTGGAGAATAGAAGAATTTAAATTCAATAGCTTATGTAGATTATTTACGAACAGAAAAAGGTAAAACTACTAAGGATGCGAAGATATTTTATTAGTAGTCTAAATGCTCAATATCATATTTTAATTAGTTCTACTTGATGTTTTCTATCTATTTACTCAGTTGCCAACTGATGTAGCTTCCCCTGTTTATTTTTACTCATTAGGGTCAAAAAATAGCTAATTTGATGGGATTTATTGGGCTGGCGGTGCGGCAGCACTCGCTTCGCGAGATCGCTTGAGAGTAATGACAAGTGACATCACACTTTTTTGGTCGGGCTTAAACCTAATTCTGCCAGGAATTTCGGCAATAAGATGCGTTTCCCCTAACCCAAAATAATTGCCACAACAAACAAAACCAAAAATGTGATTATTTTGTTGGGCGATCGCTCAGATAGAGAAGTCATTTTTTGTTGATGGTTGATGGCTATAGGATTTACAGTAAAGACTTGATATATCCTGTCATCACGTGATAACTGATAACTGATAACTGTTAACTGCTAACCTTGTACGATTGGTAAAACCTTCTCTTCTATGGTGGTAAAGAGAGTGATAATTGCTTCTCGGGCAGCTTCCATTTTGGTTTCTGCTTCTGCTTCGGTTAGTTTAGTTTCGATCGGGGCGGGAATAGAATTAACTGCTTCGATCGCTGTTTGCAATTCTTGTTTGACTTGTTTGTCTAAATCTGGATTGGTTTTAGCAATAAGGTCACTCAGACTTTTACCACTTGTGTTTGCTTCAGGTACTTTACCTAAATAAGCATTAGCTACACTTTGTAGATTACTTTGAAAGTCGTTAAGAGAACTATGGCTAAAACGGCTTTCTAAACCTTCTGTTTCTTTAGTTTCAGCGGTTCGCCAATTTTTTTTCATTAGCCACTTCATCCAAGCAACCCAAAATCCCTTGTACGATCTCTTCTACGGCTGCATCTACAGTAGGATAGGCAGGATTATCACTATCTCCCGCAGTTGCTAAAACTTCTCTATAGGGAGGATTACCTTCTACTCCTTCTGTCCAACTTTTAGCTAGATCGGTGGCAGACTGTTGAAAAGTTGAAGTTAATACTTTGAGTAAATCTAATTTTCTTGGCTCAAAATCGGCTGCGGTTTTGTTGTTATTTTCTCCGAAGAGTAATAATTCAATGGTGTGAAAGCCTTTTTGAGTAGTTTGTAGCCCTTCTACATATTCTTTTGTTAGAGAATCATTACTATTAATAATCGCCTCTAGATCGGTTTCGTTAACGGGCCAATCATCTAAGTCCCCATCGTAGCCCAAGGAGGCAGCAGGGCCGAAAGCAAAACCTCTATATCTCACAAATAGAGTTGAAAGCATAATTCAAGCTGTGGAGGAGCGAGTTTTTTGATAATAAGAGAAAAGTTTAAGTTTTGGTCAAGATACTAAGGGTTCAAAGAGCTAAATTTAGAGGGAAATTTAAGCTGAAATCGGCGAGGATTTAGCGAAATTGACACACAAAGATAGGCTGAAAATCATCAACAGCCAAAAAACAGTTAATTCAGCAGAAAAGTTAATGGGCTCAACCCAACGGAAAAGATTATCCAGTCGCAGGAAGTAGATGTATGCGTTGATAGGCAGTAGCTAAAATATCTTGATAGGGACAGCAAAAGAGCAATGGCGATTAAAATTCTTCTGATGCTGACAGTAATTCTAGCTCCCAATTTCAGCAGAGAAAGGCGAATTGTGCCTACCGTGGCTGTAGCCAGAGCCGTTTTAGCGATCGCAGTGTTGACGAAAGGCTTGCATCAAAACGTAAGCCATCGAAGACAGCCAGAGTCTTAATTGGTTACTGGCAAAAGTTTGGGTAGAAGTGCGATCGGCAAATAACTCCAATTGTTGCTCCTTAATCCTATTTTCCATATCTCCTCTGGGACAATATTTTTCGGTGTAAAGCTTGCCTGGAGGAATTTTAGACACGGGCAAGGAAGTTACGACATGGCGGATCTTGACCCCTTTGCTGCCATAGGTAACTTTCGTAACTACTCGGCGGTCGCGACTCCAGGATTCTTCCAATTATTCTTTGCAGTTCTTCCAGGGCTCCTGCCGCGGGGTCAACATTGGAGGAACGCAGTTTCGCCACCAACAAGTGATGACCACAGAAAATATATAAAGGTGCGTAACACACACCATGGTAATACTTGTTAAAGAAAGCCCCTTCTTGATTCCCGTGGACTTGGTCGTCCCTTACAACGATAGTCCAGAATAATTTGTCGAGGTGGCTTGTGGTACGAGTCTAGAAAGATATCTACAAAAGCTTGTTCCAGCTCTTTAGGTTGATGTTCAATGCGATGGTAGCGACTACTTGCTTGGTCGAGGATTGTTTCTGGACAATATTCTAGTCGGTTCAAAGTACTCTTACCAGCCAAGACTGCTTCGTTCGCGTTACATAAGTTGAGTTTTGATAGGGCGATAGCCAGAGCTGGATCGTAGCGCAACTTGTCATGGTCATTGATATCTTCATAACCTAAAACAAGGCCATAACGAAGTGTATCCTTTAGGATAAACTCTTTGTGCCAGTAATTGGCACACTGAATAATTTATCTGAGCTGAATCTCGATAATCTTTAAAACCCAATCGCGAAACGGGTAGTAATTTTCAGCTTTTTATCTAGCTCCGCGAGCAAGACAATTCCTGCATCTGATGTGATTCTCCCTCCATTAAAATTAGCTATTACTTTTCTTCCTTTTATACTTCCAAAGTCGAGTTGGCTGGGGAAAAACTGTGTCGAACTGGGGGTCATAAACTAGATAATTAAAATTACTTTTAAACTAAATTATACCCGTTATTGTGACTATTTTTTCTGTAAAATTTAGAGCGAAAATAAATATATTTGCCTGATATTTACGCCAAGTAAATTGCTTTTTGTGCCCAGTCTAATTGATTTTGATGTCGGCAGAAACTCTCACAACACACTGTCGCGTTCCAGCCGGAGCGAACACCAGGTTCAAACCTTGATGCGGTAGGCTTTTTAGCAGAGCGCGATCGCCTTTGGGGTGAGAAATGCGGG
>JASJDJ010000082.1 GCA_030065635.1 Xenococcaceae cyanobacterium MO_188.B32 | reverse complement strand
CCTTCCCAGTTTGAACCTACGGCTACCCTCAATGACCGAAAAAGACCAAAAAGATTTAGAGTTTGGCTTATCTCAGGGAATCGATTGGGTATCTCTCAGTTTTGTCCGAGAAGCTGAAGATATTCGCTTTCTCAAAGAATTTCTTGCTGCCAGAAATGCCAGTGATGTACCTGTAATGGCCAAAATTGAAAAACCTCAAGCGATCGCCAATCTTGACGCAATTATAGCTGAGTGTGATGGCGTAATGGTTGCTCGCGGGGACTTAGGGGTGGAAATGAGCCCAGAAAAAGTGCCTTTACTCCAAAAAGAAATTATTCGTAAGTGTAATCACCGAAATATTCCCGTAATCACGGCGACGCAAATGCTCGATAGCATGATTAACAATCCCCGTCCTACCCGTGCAGAAGCTAGCGATGTTGCCAATGCAATTATTGATGGTACTGATGCAGTCATGCTTTCTGGAGAATCAGCAGTGGGTAAGTTTCCAGTTAAAGCTGTAGAAATGCTAGCAAAAATTGCCCAAGATATCGAACCCGAGCTTCAGTTTGTTAATAATCCGCCAGCTAAAACTGATGAAACTCATGCTCTCAGTGAAGCCCTCAATGCGATCGATAAGACTCTCGATCTAGCTTGTATTGCCACTTTTACCACTTCTGGTTACACGGCTCTTATTGCCTCGGGAGAGCGTCCTAAAGCTCCAGTATTGGCTTTTACTCCCAATCTCAAGGTATATCATCGCCTAAATTTGATTTGGGGAGTTAAACCCATCCTGCTAGCGCGAGAAGTAGAGACTTTTGAAGAGTTAACCAGACAAGCTCAAACCCATTTACTCCAAAAGAATTTAGCCAAACCAAAAGACAAAATTTTAATTATGGGAGGTATTCCCACTCAAGTAGCAGGAGGCACTAATTTTCTTAAAATCCACACTCTTGATTGATGCAAATCAATAGTATTCGGTTATTGGAAGAATCAAGATCGATACCGATATATTGGCCTTGTCTGTTATCAGTCCGCAAGCGGCTGGACTGTCAGGGGAGTACCTTCTGCATCTCCCCACTTATTACTCATTACTTATTACTTAAGAGCAATCAGATCGACTTGTCCTAACAGATTAACGTACTGCGATAATACCGATTTGCCTAAATACTTAAAGTAGATAGGGTTTAAAACCCCATCTACCTAACAGATCACAGCTTTATTCAGCTAACTCCTGCTAAACGAAATGCTGCTCCCAATCCCGCAGCGATCTCTTCAGGGGAAATTTGACCGTCTCCGTTAATGTCTAAGGCATCAAATACTGCATCAGTACCCGCCCACTCTTCGCGAGTAATAAATCCATCTCCATCAAGGTCGTAAACTTGGAACACGTCCTTAGCAGCACGGCTGACAGTTGCTTCTCCTTCAATACGTGCTAAACGCTCTGCTAAGAGTTGCTCTAGAGCGACCAAAGCCTTGGTAAATCCTTGGATACCTTCAGCTAACTTTTCTGAGGCCATACGGTCTGCGGAGTGCATTTTATCGAAGGTAGCTTTATCCATTGCTATCTTACTGATGTCAGCTTTAGCTGCCGATTCTGGAGATAGCTTGCGAGGTAATTCTGCAACCGTAGACTGTAGTTGTTCTAGCAATTTGGGAGAAATTGTTAACAAGTCACAACCTGCCAACTCGGTAATTTCGCCGATATTGCGGAAGCTTGCGCCCATTACTTCAGTTTGGTAGCCAAATTTTTTGTAGTAGTTGTAAATTTTAGTTACCGATAATACACCTGGATCTTCCGCAGGAGGATAGCTATCTCTGCCCGTATCTTTTTTATACCAATCTAAAATCCGCCCTACAAAAGGAGAAATTAGAGTTACTTTGGCTTCAGCACAGGCGATCGCTTGATGGATACCAAACAGTAAGGTCAAGTTACAGTGAATGCCTTCTTTTTCTAAAACTTCGGCTGCTTTAATCCCTTCCCAGGTAGAAGCAATTTTAATCAAAACGCGATCGCGAGCAATTCCCGCAGCTTCGTATTGAGAAATCAGATAGCGAGCCTTTTCTAGAGTAGCTTCTGTATCGTAAGATAGTCTGGCATCTACTTCTGTAGAAACTCTACCCGGTACGATCTCTAAAATTTTCAAGCCAAAAGCTACCGCTAAGCGATCGAAAGCCAAAGTCACCACTTCAGAAGTAGAAGCATTTTGACCTAGTTCTGCTCTCGCTTGTTTGAGGGTATTGTCGACAATTTCCTGATACTGAGGCATTTGGGCTGCTGCCGTAATCAAGGAAGGGTTGGTTGTCGCATCTCTGGGGGTAAAGGTTTCGATCGCCTGAATATCGCCCGTATCTGCAACAACAATAGTTACTTGTTTTAGTTGCTCTAGTAAATTAGTTGCCATATTTGAGTCCTAGATGTTTTGTATTTTTTCAGAGACAAAGGGGTTTGTAGCCTTTTCTTTCTTGTCTTATCTCAACTGCTGCCAGCATTCAGTAGCGATCGCCCAATCTTCTTGTGCCTGTACTACTAATATTCTTACTGCCGAATCTGGTGTGGCAATATCCTCATCTTGAGGAGAAGATTTATTTTTTTCTAGCTCGAGTTGCAATTGGAGAAACTCCCAGCCTTCACACGCCTTTTTTCTAACTAATACCGCATTTTCCCCGACTCCTGCTGTAAACACCAATACATCCAACCCGCCTAAACTGGCTAACATTGCTCCAATAGCCGAGCGCAGTCGATGAATATACATCTCAAAAGCAAGATGGGCTCGAGCATTATTTTTAGAGACAAGTTTGACTGCTCGAACCCGCATTCAGCACTAAAATTTTCATTGGCTATGACTCGATAATTTGTTCTAATATAGATGAGATGTATCAGCGTTTTGGTAAAATCTTCTTGTTGGCGATCCTACTCTTACTTTCTGGGTGTCGTAATATTGCGTCTGAAGCCAAAGAGAAACTGCAAGGTCGCCTTCTACTCTGGCATCCTTTCCAAGGCAAGGAAGCTGAGACGTTGAAGCTTATTTTGGATGACTATAGAGAACTGTATCCCCAGGTTAAAATCGTCAGCGAATCCGTTCCCGAAAAGGAAATAGCCGAGCAATTCCAACAACAGGCACAATCTGGTTTAGGTCCAGATCTGATGATTAGCTCGTATTTCACGCAGATTCCCTTGATTAGAGCTGGATTACTCCGACCTCTCACTAACTACGACCTCGATCTCTCCAATTACTTGCCGAGAACAATTCTTCAGGTAACTCACCAAGGCAATCTTTACGGCTTACCCTTTTCCTTAAATACTCAAGTTCTTTGCTACAACAAAACCAAGGTTAACCAACCACCCAAAACTTTACCAGAAATAATTAAAGAGTTGGAACTCGAACGACAATTTGCCTTAGCTTCTAATTTTTTGGATGCCTTTTGGGGGGTACAGATTTTTGAGTCAGAATCAGACACCGTCAAAAGAGACTTCGTATTCAATCCCTCGATCTGGGCAGCTTGGTTAGAATGGTTACAGCAAGCGAAGAAAGACCCCCATTTTATCTTGGCCGACGATCCGTTTACTCTACATCAGGCATTTGCTGAAGGGAAATTGGCTTACTATGTTTGTAAGTCTGAAGAAATATCAGAGTTAAAAGCAACTTTAGGAGCAGATAAGCTTGGCATTAGTACTTTACCAGGGGCAACTAATAGACCAGCGGGGCCACTTCTCCTTACCAGAGTAGTATTATTTAATCGGGCATCTTCCCCCGCCACGACCCAATTGGCTTTGGAACTGGCTCGATTCTTGACCAATGGGGAACAGCAAACAAAATTGGCCATTCAAACAGAGTCGTTAATCCCCGCTAATAGCAAAGTCAAACTCGATCGAAGATTGTCCCCTATCCAAGCTGTCTTGTTTGCCCAATCAAAAACAGCAGTGGCATTTTCCTTAGATTATCGTTATCAGTTCGAGAGAGCTGAAAGAAAATATGGAAACCTCTTTTATAATTTAGTGCTAGAAGGAGTAATAACACCGAAAGAAGCAGCTTTAGAATTAAAACAGAAAATGGCTCAAGTAAGACAAAGAGAGGCAAATCAATTAGAGGAAGAGTAGTACAATTTTGTCATGTTTAATGAGTTTAATTTTGCACCCTTCTATGATTTTCTCACCAAAATCGTTATCTTTTTCGATCGCCCTAGTTTCCAAGTTCAATTATTGGCAATCCTGTCAGCAATTTTTTTAGCTTGGTTGTTGTCCAGAGGGCTTGAATATTTAATTCAGAGATGGGAACTTCCCACTTATCTAAAAACCTATGCCCAACCTTTCCTCATAATTATTCATTATCTGAATTTTCCCCTATTTAGTCTAATCGCGCTCTCTACTGCGCACCAGTTACTGCTATCTTGGGGGTGGCTTGTCGGTCTTTTGACCGAAGTAACAAATTTGTTTTGGGTGCTATTAGTCTACCGTATATTTATTGGCATCCTTTATGCACTCTTTTCTCTATCGGTTATCCGTCGCTATCATTTCCGCTTATTTGCCCCTTTATTTATACTCTACTTTATTGCAGAAATCCTATCCCATCTGACTAATCTCGAACCACTTACCAACATTGTGGTGACATCGTTTTTTGAAACGGCGATTACCATTGGTTCTTTATGGAGGGCGATTGTCGGTTTATATTTTTGGATCGGCTTCTTGTGGGGGACTCAAGATATTCTCTATAGGCTAGTTACCCGCCAGACTAAGGCCGAACCAGGTGTGGTAGAAGCTGCTTTAACTTCAATCCGTTATGTATTTATTGGCTTAGGTATTATTTTAGTTTTGAGTCACTTAGGCTTCAATACAGCTACTTTAGCTGCAATTACAGGAGGTCTATCTGTTGGCATTGGCTTTGGCTTACAAGAAATTATGGGCAACTTTATCAGCGGGATTTTGCTTTTTTTTGAAGGAGCCTTAAAACCTGGCGATGTTGTTGAAGTGGATGGTGAAGTTGCTTTAGTCAGACGCTTGGATATTCGCGCAACGACGGTTCAAACCCTTAATAACATCGAGAAAATTGTTCCTAATCAAAAGTTTTTAACTTCTTCAGTGATTACCTATACGGGTAGCGATCGCATCAGTCGTTATCTAATTCCTATCGGAGTAAGTTATAAGAGCGAACCTGAAGCAGTAATTGAAATTCTCCTTAAGGTAGCTACAGAGCATCCCCAAGTTCTAGAAAAACCTAAACCAATGGTTTTTTTGATTGGATTTGGCGACTCTAGTCTTGATTTTGAACTTTCAATTTGGTTAGACAATCCGATAATCCAGAAGCGTGTCACCAGCGAACTAAACCGCTCGATTTGGCATGCTTTTGCCGAACAAAATATCGAAATTCCTTTTCCTCAAAGGGATTTGCATATTCGCAATCTTGCCTCTTGGGAGAAATTGAACTGAATCTTACTTGCTTACAATTTGAAGCCTATGACTAATATTAATTCTTGGCCAATCCTGTTAACTTTTGATATTTATCCTTGGCTCCAGCTTGGTAATTTACTGCTATTACTTATATTGGCGGGAAGTTTTGCCTTTCTAGGGTTTTTAGCCCTGCCTAAATTGAGTCAATTTCTGCTAGAACGTTTCGCTTCTTCCCGAATAGCGCTCGCTTATACAAGAATAGTTGAGCCTTCTTTATCTTTAATCCAAACAGTTTTTGGACTGGCGCTCGCCGATATTCTCCTGTTGCTGATAGGACCAACAACCAAGGCATCATTTCTAGAAGTTACCCTTGGTTTAAGTGTAGCGATCGCTCTTTGTTATTTAGCGTATCAACTGATTAGTCGGTTTTTTCGCTTTTATGTCGAAGAAGCTTTTAATAAGGGGCGTAAACTCGATGCGGATTTTTTTCTAGTAAGTAAGATTCTGGCTACCTTAGCTATTTTCTTTATTGTTATTACTATCTTTGCGGAAACTCATCAGATTGATATCTTTGGTTTGCTAGCTAGCATCGGCATTGGTGGAGTTGCTATTGCTTTTGCTGCTCAAACGATTTTGGAGCAAATTATCGGTGGGTTTGTGCTATTTTTTGACAGTCCTTTCGCTCTCGATGATTATATTAAACTTCCAGATGGTACTTTTGGTCGCGTAGAGTCGATTGGATTGCGTCTGACAAAAATTCGGACTTCGGGGAAAGGAACACTTGTCAGTGTCCCTAATAATTCTCTAGCTAAGGAAAACGTCGAAAATTTCACGAATGCTGGCAAAATTATGGCTATTGTCGATGTAAAATTTCCTCAGGGAATTAGCATTGAAGAACAATCCCTCATCCGTCAGGTAATAGTTGCTGGTACCAGAGATATTTGGGGGATCGATCCTCGCAGTACAGCGGTTAACTTCAGTAATACCAATGTCAACGGTGAGCTATCTTCAACTACAAGAGGACAAGTTAGTTTATTTATTCTGAGTTCTGGCAGTGAAATATCAATGGAACTACGTCGTCAACTGCTAGGTATTGCTAGTAAAAAAATTGCCCAAAAACTAACTGAATACGGTGTAACCTATGAGATAGAACAGCCGAGGGCATATATCGATTCACCTATGTCTATTTAAATACTGGCTCTTTATGGATTCATTCCAGGGACTTGTTGTGGGGAAGCTAGTTAGACAAGTATAACCCTGATATTCAGGTATATTTAAGCTATTGGTCAATATTTCAAGACAATTGGCAACAAAGGTCTTAAATCTAAACGCCTTTGTCGATCGCCATGATCAAAAATTAGTTCTAATAAAGGATGTTGTCTATACTCAATGTCTAAAATATTTTGAGTAACAAGACTAAGTAGAGGAGTAGTAAAAATGCTCTCGCTACTAACTTTGAGTTTGACGCGAGTTAATTGTCTTATTCCTAAGCTTTGAGTCAAATTCTGTTCGGAGGTTGCCAAGACTCTACTTAATCTGTTGCGGACGGCGACATAATGAGGAACTACGCAGCAAATAGGTTCTTCAGGATAGGCTAAATTGACGGGTAAAAATCCGTGAGGTTGTTCAGTTACTTGTGTTTTCTCTGTTCTACTATCTTCGATAATATGAGTAAAAAAATGATCGTGGTCTGTTAGATAGCATAAACCAAAGCCAAAGGGAGAAGCTCCTGTTTCTAGCCAATTAACCCTAGCAAAAAAATTAAATTCAGTCGTCATAGTAGACTGGGCTAAATGGCTATTGTCATCCAAGCAAAATAATTCCAGATAAATATTCTCGAAAAAAAGGAGAGTTGACACTGTTCCTTGTGCTCGATTGTTTTGTAACTCAGTACAGTTGAGACCTAGTTTTCTCAAAAAAGGGATAAGGAGTCTGCCTAAACTCGAAAAAACACAAATATAATATATCTGATAAAGTTCTGGAGATGAAATCATCTCTACAGGGAATACAAGAAATAATTCAGTTTCAAATCTGGTTGTGGCTTAATTCTGTAACGGGAATTTGCTCAACCAAGAGAATTGGTAAACCTAGAGTGTATAAATGATTGAGTATTGTGATCAGCGCATTGTAATCTGGCAACTGCCCTTCTAAAAAAGTTATCGGCTGCCCTTCATCATCCCAAGTATTGAATATAGATAATCCTAGAAAATAGTCCCACCAGCTAAGATGAAGATGCCCTTGAACGCAAATGCTATAAACAATAGAATCTCGCAGCTTAATTAATGATAGCTTCTCGATTTCTTGTTGATTATTCACCGCCGTCTCCCGAAAATAATTACTTAAGATCTACTCCTAATATGTTTCAAGTGGAGGAATAGCACAGTGTCCAAAAAGGAGTATTTTTAAATAATCCCCAGTGCTTGCGCTCTGGCTACAGCTTTCCTGCGATCGCTGACCCCCAGTTTTTCATAAATATTGATGGTGTGTTTCTTAACAGTTCTGAGGGAAATAAATAGCTTGGCTGCAATTTCCTGATTAGTTAATCTTTGTTGTAATAGTTTGATTATTTCTAGCTCTCTTGAGGTTAATGGCTCTGGAAGAGTGTTATTAGACTCGATATTAGGAGGAAAAGCAGCTAGAATTTGACCGATATAATCTGATGCGACTTCTTGTTCGGCTAGTTGAGACAATAGAGGAACAATCTTACTACCACAATCGATAAAAGTACGGATAAATCTACCCGATCGAGCTAATAAAATGGACTCTTTCAGACTTTCTAAGGCCTTTTCAGTCTGTTTTTGAGCATCGTAGGCTAAAGCTAACAAGGCTAAAATTTCAATTTTTCTTCGGCGATTATGCCACTTTTGAGCAAAAGTCAGACATTCGTTGAGTAGAGCGATCGCTGTTGCTAAGCTTGTCTTGGTATTGCGAGCCAGATCGATTCGTGCTTGAGTCAACTGTGGCACATTCACAAAGAGTAATGAACCCAGATTAATCTCTGAGTTTAAGCTACTCGGTTGTAAACGGTATTCCCCCATTGAACCGGGAGCAACTCCGATTTTAGCGATTTTTTGTTGTAATTCTATTGCCCCATGAAGATCGCTTTGTAGCAAACGCAACCAAGCCTGAAAATAACAACATGAAGCTCTATAAATTTGATAGGAATCTTTAGTGATAATGTCGAGAAGAGACTTTAGGGTGCAGTCTGTCTTTTCTACTTGACCTTGAGCTTGATAAGTAAGCACCAGACCTATCATACATTCGTAAAATATTTTTGAACTTATACTGTAGCGTAAGTCAATACCAGCAGAAAAGTAATGAGTTGCTTCATCTAATCGATTCCACTCATAGTTAGTCACTCCTAAGAAGAAGTAGGCAAAACCCAAAGTTTGCAGCTTTTTTTTCTCTGTTGCCAGAGGTACAAGAGTTTGACCGATTTGTTCTAAATCAGTCAAATTTCCCGCAATTAAATGGCACAACATCAAACCCCCCAACAATTTTGGTACTACAGTGCTGCTGTATACCTGGGCTTCTTGTATTCCTTTTTCAAAGTATTGTCTGACTGTGGTTTCTGGCTCACCTAGCATTTGAGCAACATATCCCAGAATAGTAATGGTATTGGCGCGTGCAGACTCATAACTAATGGGAATTAACTCTAACGCTTGTTGGGCATATTCTAGAGCAGGGTTTCCTTCTCCCTGAGCATAGAAGAATTGGCTCCACAACAAATTCAGCTCTCCTCGTACAATTTTTAGCTCATCTTCGGCTAAATCCAAATTTTTCTGGTCTAACAGTTTTTCTGCTGCTGTCAACAGAGTAGGTAATGCTGATAAATTGAGATAAAAAACTAAAATCTGGGCTTTGACAACAAGAAGAACAGGTCGTTGTTGAATAATCCTCTCGGGAAGAAGCTTTAGCCATTTTTCTAGACTAATGCCTACTTCTTGATTCCAACATTGATATCTGTGTTGTTCGACTAATTTGGCTGCTGAGACTTCATCTCCCGATTTCAGTAAGTATCTAATTCCTTCTTCTACAAAACCATTCTCGGCAAACCACATCCCTGCTTTATGATAAAGAGAAGTAATTTCAGCTTGGCTAAAGCGAGATGGCAACTTTGATTTCAATAAATCTTGAAAGAGATGATGATAACGATACCATTCTTGCTGGTTGTCCAAAGAAACCAAAAATAAATTGCTTTTCTTAAGCTGTTCGATAATATCTTGACTTGTGGTGGTTTTTAATAAGGCATTACAAAGAGAGGGACAAAAGCAGTCTAGAATCGAGGTTTGGAGCAGAAACTCCTGAACTGATAAAGGTTGTTGGGCTAGGACTTCTTCTAAAAGATAGTCCATAATCGGAAATTGCTTGATGTTAGTTAAAGCTTCTGTTATCCTGTCTTCGTCTCTATCTTGTTTATTTCCTCTTAAAGAAATTGCAGCTAATTTTAGCCCAGCAATCCATCCTTCAGTGTATCTTTCCAGTATCGATCTGGTTGCGTGAGATAGAGATTTGCCTGTAGTTTGCTGCCAAAAATGAGTTATTTGCTCGGAGTTAAACCTTAAATCGGCAGCACGAATCTCTGTTATTTGCTGTTGTAAGCGCAAACGAGCTAAGGGGAAGGGTGGATCTACACGAGAAGCGATCGCTAGGTGCATATTTGGGGGTAGGTAGCGAAGGAATTGAGCCATTAATTCATGCACATCTGATTCTCCCAGAACATGATAATCCTCTAGAACTAAGATGCAAGCTTTTGGTAGTTGGATAGTCTCGTCAATTAAAATACTCACTAATTCTGGTAGGGGTGGTAATTGAGGAGACTTTAATATACTCAAGGTGGTAGAAAACGCATCGACAAAAACTGTTTGAAATGCTCCGACAAAATAGTTTAAGAACACTCTTAAATCACTATCGTACTCGTCTAAAGAAAGCCAGACACAAACACGGGAACAAGTTTTGAGCCATTGACAAAGTAAGGTAGTTTTGCCGTAACCAGCAGGAGCAGAAATAAGACTGAATTTTTTTTGAACTCCCTGATTTAAACGATCGATTAAATAAGAACGAGTCACAGAGTTGTCCTCAATCTGAGGGCAATGTAGCTTGGTTCGTAACAGCGTGACTGTTCTAGTAGCTTCCATATTTTTTCGCCCGAGTCGATTCTTTTAACTTAGAATATACTTCTGCTATATTAAATTGCTAAGCTGCTTTTGGGTCGCTGAATTTTCCTATTACTTTCTACCGATTACCAGCTCATGCAAGCAGTCTATTATTTGTTATCCCTAGCTCCGATTACTACCGTTTTCCTATTACTAGTGATTGCCAAAAGATCGGCTAAACAAGCAATGCCAGTAGCTTATTTAGTGACAGCAGCGATCGCGCTGTTAATTTGGCAAGTTCCCTTGAATGTAATAGCTGCTTCTACTCTTGAGGGGTTAGTTATGGCAGCAGAGATTCTCTATATTGTGTTTGGGGCAATTGTACTACTAAATGTTTTAAAAGAATCTGGCGCGATCGCAACTATTCGTCGAGGATTGCTGGAGGTTTCTCCTGACAGACGCATCCAAGTATTAATTATTGCTTGGATGTTTGGCAGCTTTATCGAAGGAGCTTCTGGCTTTGGCACTCCTGCTGCGGTCTGCGGTCCTCTATTAGTCGCCTTGGGTTTTCCCGCCCTAGCTGCGGTTATGGTCGCCTTAATTGCCAATAGTACAGCAGTTGTTTTTGCAGCTGTGGGCATTCCAGTTTTATTGGGAATCAATGCTGGATTAGAAGGGTCGCCCGTAGTAGAAAATTATATGGCCCAACTGGGCATTACCTATGCTCAGTATTTTGAGCGCATCGTTATCAGGGCAGGTATTTTAAATAGCATTATTGGCACTCTCATTCCCTTATTCATGGTAGCTTGTTTGACTCGTTACTTTGGGCAGAGTAAATCCTGGAGGGAAGGATTGGCAATATGGCAATTTGCTTTATTTGCAGGATTGGCTTTTACTATTCCTTCTACTCTAACTGCTGTCTTCTTGGGTCCAGAATTCCCTTCGTTAATTGGTGGACTAGTCGGTTTAGCAGTTGTGGTTTTAGCTGCCCAAAAGAGATTTCTAACCCCTAAGCAAGTCTGGGACTTTCCACCTACAGAAGCATGGTCAGATGGATGGATGGGAAATTTGAAACCAGTTATTAATAATGAAGTACAGGGTATAAATTTATTTAAAGCCTGGCTTCCCTATGTTTTAGTCGGATTATTTTTAGTTGTATCCAGGCTACCATTTTTACCGTTTCAGGCACTACTCAAAGCACTTGAATTTAATTTGACTGATGTTTTGGGAACAGAAATAGGAATAGATTCTCAACCCCTTTATCTGCCAGGAACCATATTTATCTTGGTGGTAATTGTGACCTATTTCTTTCATCGGGTAGAGATGAAAGCCTTGAAACAAGCAACCATCGATGCTGTTACTACTTTGACGGGAACTGCTGTAGTTCTAGCTGCTGCTGTGCCCATGGCGAGAGTATTCATTAACTCAGGCTTCAATCAATCTGGTCTTGCTAGTATGCCCTTAACGCTAGCAGATGGAGTTTCCAACTTAGCTGGTCAAAGTTGGCCTTTATTTGCTCCTACTATTGGAGCGATGGGTTCTTTTATTGCTGGTAGTGCTACCGTCAGTAATATGATGTTTTCCCTATTTCAATTTGGCGTAGCTACCGAAATTGATATTTCTACCTCGGTAGTTGTAGCATTACAAGCTATGGGTGGGGCTGCTGGCAATATGATCTGTGTTACCAATGTGGTGGCTGCTTCTGCTACTGTTGGTTTAAGCGGTTGTGAAGGGTTACTAATTCGTCGAGTATTATTGCCCCTGACCTATTATGTTATTGGTGCAGGTATTTTGGGTTTAATTGTGGTTTATGGACTAAAAATTACGTGACATCCTCCAGACACCTATCCTACGGATAAGATGCTGGCTTCCAACCCTCGCGAGTTGACATTCCTAGATCGGCACTTGTCTAGGTACAAGACCCCCGACAGTACGCCATTACTAGGCAGTTTCCCTTCCCGACAGTCCATCGGTACTACATTACTTAAGCCCCGTTGAAGAATTACTCGACCACTAGCATGATCTCTTGTCGTTTGATACCCACATTCATCACAGACATGAACTCTTTCTTGAAGTTCTTTTTTACCTGTATGAGTACCACATTCGGGGCAAATTTGACTGGTGTATTTATGGTCAACCTGAGCGAAGTACTTACCACGCTTCCAACACACCCAAGACAGCAAGTCTCGGAATTGCCCAAACCCACCATCGAGCATTTGCTTGCCCAAAAAGCCACTAGAGGTCATTTTGAAGTTGATGTCTTCAACAAAAATCATGTCTGCCATATCGCACAAAAGATGGCTAGTTTGAAAGTGAAAGTTCTTACGAGTGTTAGCAATTTGATGATGAAGTCTAGCTACTTTAAGCTGCGCTTTCTCCCAGTTTTTAGACCGTTTGACTTTGCGAGATGCTCTCCGTTGCAGCACTTTAAGCCTACTTTGGAGTTCTCGGAAAAACTGAGCGGGTCCAACTCGGAAGTTGTCGCTAGTCACCAAAAACCATTCCAGCCCAATATCGATGCCGATTCCTCGTCCAAAAGGAAGAGGGTCGGGAACATTAACATCAGATTGAATAGTTACTACTGCATACCAAATAGTTCCTCTTGCTCTAGCTACAATCCTGACTCCTTTAACCTTAAATCCTTCAGGTATTGGTCGATGACAGTTAATTGTTACTTTTCCAATTTTGGGAAGTTTAATCTGATTTCCAGCAATGGGATTCTCTTTAAACTGCGGGAACAAAAAGGATTGATATCTGCCATATTTTTTGTAACGAGGGAAGCCGAAACCACGGTTCTTGAATGCTTCCCAAGTGTTATGCAGTCTTTTAACTACATCCTGAGTCACTTGAGAATGAACATCTTTATAGCGAGGATCTTCTTTCTTCCACTGGGTAAGTTGTCTTTTCTGTTCCAAGTAACTAGGAAATGGAAGATCGGGAGACATAATATATTCCCGATTCAAAGAACAAGAGTCCAAACTACATTTTCTCGAAGCAATCCAATCTTTAAGGTCGCGCAAACACCGATTATAAAGATGTCGGCACGTCTCCAGCCATTCCAGCATAAGTGCTTGTTGTTCGGCAGTTGGATAAATTCGATAGGTGTAATTTATGGTAAGCATACCCTTATTTTAGTACAACCAATAAAGCACGATAAAACCTTTCCAGTAATTAATCGTGTCGGCTATCATGAGGGGCTGTCGCCTGCGCGAGAGGGATGCGCGGGTTTCCCGCGCATATCCAATCGAAGCGTTGGGGTTTCCCCAGGCGTTTATACGCCCCGTCCCGACTCCTATCCTGAGGATAAGGAGCGGGGCTTCCTGCCGACTGAGCTAAAAATTACAAAGATTTTCTTCCATATTGATACTGATACATTAGCGATATCATAAACTTTATAACAATTTTATCTATACAAGAAGAATCTTAAATTAAATTCAGTATCAATGAATCGAATTCTGTCAAGTTCTGGTTTGTGGTCGTGGATACAACGTTCATGGGCTGCTATTCTATTGAGTGGAAAAGCGATCTTTTTTCTGATTACACGCAAGCTTGATTTTAGTAGCAGTTTAGAGCAAATGATGGCTGTTGGACCTGCATCTTTGCTAATTGCTCTCGTTACTGCTTCCGTTATTGGTATGATTTTTACAATTCAAGTAGCGCGAGAGTTTCTACAATTAGGAGCGGGTAGTGCAGTAGGCGGAATTTTGGCGATCGCTTTAGCCAGAGAACTTTGTCCAGTAATGATGGCGGTAGTAGTCGCGGGTAGAGTAGGTTCGGCATTTGCTGCCGAAATTGGCACCATGAAAGTAACCGAGCAGATTGATGCTCTTTATATGCTCAATACCGATCCGATTGAATACCTGGTTATTCCTCGTTTAGTAGCTTGTTGTATCATGGTGCCAGCATTAAGTATTCTCGCTCTCTTTACGGGTTTAACAGGGGGGTTAATCGTTGCTCAAATGTATGGTATTGCCGATACCGTCTATCTCGATTCCATTTACAATTTTCTAGATGTCTGGGATATTTTGAGTGGGCCAATTAAAGGCGTTGTCTTCGGTGCTTTAATTGCAATTATTGGCTGTAGTTGGGGTTTGACTACCAGAGGTGGTGCAAAAGGAGTGGGACAATCTACTACGGCAGCAGTAGTAACTTCACTGCTAGCAATTTTTGTATCCGATCTGTTTCTTTCTTGGTTGATGTTTCAAGGATTGGGTCAAGGAGCAACGATGATCGGACAATAGTAAACTGATATCGTTAAATCTTTACTTAATTATCTTTACTCAACTAAAGATCCACTCTGAACTAAAATTGGGAATAACGAGCAAGCATTCTGATGGTTGAACCGCTAGTCGAACTCAAAGGAGTTTCTAAATCTTTTGGTTCTAAAAAGATTTTAGATAACGTAGACCTAAAAATTTATCCAGGCGATGCCTTAGGAGTAATTGGTCCTTCTGGTACTGGTAAATCGACAATTTTGCGAATTATTGCTGGCTTATTAAAGCCAGATGCAGGAGAGGTCTATATTCAAGGACAGAAAAGACAAGGAACCATCGAAGAAGGCGAACCGTCTTTGGGTGTGGGGATGGTATTTCAGCAGTCCGCTTTATTTGATTCCCTCACTGTAGATGAAAATATCGGTTTTGCTCTCTATCGCTATTCTAAACTGCCACCCAAAAAAATTAGGGAGTTAGTCGAGCGCAAACTCGAAATAGTAGGTCTTCCAGGGACAGGAGATCTTTATCCAGCTGAGCTATCGGGAGGAATGCGGAAAAAAGTTAGCTTGGCTCGTGCCATTATTACCGATCCCAATAATCCTGACAATGCTCCTTGTATGATTCTCTATGACGAACCAACCGCAGGACTCGATCCTATTGCCTCAACTAGAATCGAAAATCTGATCCACGATCTTCTTTTCAAGCAAGGTCTATGTCGCGCTTACGCTATAGTTACTCACCAAGCTAGCACCATTCGTTTAACTACCGAACGAATTATCTTTATCTACCAAGGTAAAATTCAATGGGACGGTAAAAGAGAAGAAGCCTATGTTTCCACACATCCTCTCTTAAAACAATTCTTTAGCGGTAGTATCGAAGGTCCGATTCCCTAAACTGTGAGAAAACTGGTATTATCCGAGTAAATTAACTATTCTTGCTATTACGTAGCATATTAAAGCAAAAATCACATTATAAAGATGACAAATTCCAGCAGCAGTAACCGAATGTCGCCGTCGATGCGACAAAGTATAATCGGCTTAATGCTTCTTGTTTCTCTAGGTCTTTTGGGTATGTTAATCCTCTGGCTCAGAAATTTTAGTTTCGGCGATCGCAGTTACCGAGCCACAATTATCTTTCCTAATGCAGGAGGAATGACCCCAGGGACTAGAGTCTCTTATCGCGGAGTTAAAATCGGACAAGTCACCACTATTGAGCCCAAACCAGACGGAGTAGCCATCGGCGTAGTAATTGCTGCCAATCGTCTCATCTCCAGTAACTCAAGAATTGAAGCAACCCAGGCCGGCTTGGTTGGGGAAACTTCCATTGATATAACTCCTCTTCAGTCTTTGCCTCCACAGGAAGACATCGCTAAACCTCTAGACCCCAACTGCGAACCATCACTAATTATCTGTGACGGTTCGGTCTTAGAAGGAGAAGGCAAGCTCGATGTTAATGCCCTAATTCGCTCTCTGCTGAGAATCTCTAATATTATCGGCGATCCAGAAACAACTACCGCAGTTAGAGCAGTTTTGCAAAATGCAACTAACTCTTTAGGTGAGATCAATGACTTACTAGTAGATGCAAAAGAAAGTGGGGGTTTCCAAAATCTCAATTCAACTTTAAACTCAGTAGAACGCTCGTCTGATGAAATATATAACTTGATCGCCGAAATAAGACAGAAAGGCGGTTTAGATACTTTAAACTCCACTATAGCGTCCATAGGAGGAGCAGCAGAGGAAATTAGAGTGTTTCTGGCAGCTAACCAAAGCAATGTAGCCAATACCCTCAACAGTATTGCGCAAACCAGCGACCAAATTCGCGTGGCTGCTAGGAGTTTAACTCCAGTCATTCAGAGAGTCGAACAAGGAGAATTATTAGATAATTTGGAAACTCTATCTGCTAATGCAGCTAAGTTAAGTGCTAATTTGCAGGATTTTTCTGCCAATCTCGACGATCCCCAAACTTTACTGATGCTAGAACAAACTTTAGATTCTGCTCGCTCTGCTTTTGATAATATCCAGAAGATTACTTCTGATGTAGACGAACTAACTGGAAATCCTCAGTTTCGCCAAGATATTGAGAAGCTCATTCGCGGTTTGAGCAATTTAACTTCTTCAACTCAATTACTCCAACAGCAAGTAGAGTACGATCGCGCCTTTAATCGCCTTGAATCAGAAATGGCTAAAATTAAATCAGCAGAAAAGTTAGACCCCGAGCGACTACAGTCGGCTCCAATTGTTCAGCAAGAAATCAATAAGTTCAATCCTCAGCCATGAGTTCCCAAACAGCTTTTTATCGAGTTTTGACCGAGAGGGGTAGCGAGGTTAACTTGCCATACCCAATCAAAATATTGGCATTTCTGGCGATCGCTATACTAATCTCTATTGGTGGGTGTAATACTTCTCCAAACACTAATGAAGCTCCCAAACAAGAAGTATCCATAGTTGACGCTGCTCCCACTATTGATGTCAGCTCTTGGCAAAAACCACAACTTTTACGCAGTCTAAATGCTGATTCAACCCCCATTGTATCAATTGCCTTGAGTCCCGATAGTAAAATAATAGCCGTTAGCAGCTTTAGCGGTAAGGTTAATTTGTGGGAGATCGAGTCAGGGGAATTACTTCATTCAGGTAGTATCGGTACAGAAATTAGAGCAATTCGCTTTAGCCCCGATGGCAAAACGGTAGTTACTGGAGATGCCAAGAGTAATATTAAGCTGTGGGATTTGGCAGCTGGTAAACTAGTGCGAACTTTCAAAGGTCATCAATTTTCGGTGGAGTCTGTTGCCTATAGTCCCGATGGACAAACTCTCGCCAGTGGTAGTTGGGATAAGACCATTAAGCTATGGGAGATAGCAACAGGAAAATTACTCCAGACCTTAGAAGGTAATCAAGATATGGTAACCTCTGTAGCTTTTAGCCCTGACCAAAAATTGATTGTGAATGGTTCTTATGATGGTAGTATCAAATTGTGGCAGCTAAATTCACCAGAATCACCACGTTCTTTTGCCGGTCATTTCGACCCCGTCTATGAAGTCCAATTTGCACCCGACGGTAAAATGATAGCAAGTAGTAGTGGTGACAATACCATTAAATTATGGGAATTATCTACAGGGCGCATAGTCCATTCCTTCAATGGTCATACAGATATAGTAAAAGACATTGCTTTCAGTGGCAACGGACATATTATTGCCAGCACCAGTAGCGATAAAACCATCAAAATCTGGAATGTAGCTACTGGCGAAATGATCAATAGTCTATCAGGAAATTTTGTCACAGCATTAGAAATCGCTCCTAACGATCGCTTTTTAGTCACTGGCGATCGAGATGGTCAAATTCAAATTTGGCAGATTGAGTAACTACCAAAGTAAAAGCTATTATGGAAATCTTGCTCCTCATGGATTATCTATCGTCAGTCAATCTGGTTTTATACTCCTCACAGCTAATAAATCTTAGCTGATGAGCAAAGTCGCAATGATCACCACCACCATCAGAAAAAAACTTTTAACCATAATCTTTACAGGTATTTTGGCTAGTTTGGGAACTTTGACTATGAACCTTAAACCCAAACCAAGTTTTGGTGCAGAGCGCATTAGTTTTTCCCTGCCTGTTCTGGGCGAGTTTTACATTTCCGTAAATTCTTTGGAGTTGTATGCCAGAGAAGGAACAATAACTCCCGAATTGGAATTTTATACTAAACGTTTGAAACCTGAAACTGTCAAGCGATTGCGTCAGGCATTACAAAAACAGTTTGATGTCAATCCTACTGATGTATATCGGATGACCAATATCCCAATGGGAAAGAGAGTTCTCAGGCAACTGGGGGAAGTCGTATCTACTCATCGAGAACGTAATGGTCTCTATGCGATCCGCTCTGCTCTTATTTTGGCAGCAGCAGACTCAGAAGGTTTGAACTTAATTAATTTTCTGCGTTACTTTCCGACTCAGGAAATTCGACTCAACGCAAAGTCGATCTTCTCTTTACTCAATGAGGCCAAGAATTTTTTCACCTATAAGCAATCTACAGTAGAAGCGATCGCCGAACAAGCACGTAGGGAAGCAGTGGCACAATCGGAGGTAGATTTTGAGCAGATGCCCAATCTACTGGAAACTGGTTCTTATGCTGTGGAACGCAAAACTATGACCTTGGCGATCGAGCGGGTACGTCAAACTCGATTAGGTCTTTCCCTTGATTATCGTCTCCAAACAGATATATATCTGCCACAAAATTTAAGGCAACCAGCTCCTCTAGTAGTCATCAGTCACGGATTTACTTCAGGTCGCTCCAATTTTGATTATCTGGCAAAACATTTGGCTTCTCACGGCTACATCATAGTAGTACCAGAACACATTGGCAGCAATAGCAAGTTTACAGAAGCTGTTCTGCGTGGCGAACTGAGCGTTGATGTTAGCCCGTTTGAGTATTATAGCCGACCGCTGGATATTACTCTGCTCCTCAACCAAATCGAAAATCAGGCAGAATTCCAAGGACTAATTAATTGGTCACAAGTAGGCATTCTGGGTCACTCTTTTGGTGGTAATACTGCTTTAGTTATGTCTGGCGCACCTCTGAACCTAGCAAGAATTAGCCAAGTATGTCAGCAAAATAAACTTACTCTCAATACTTCGATACTGCTTCAGTGTCGTGCAAGCCATTTGCCTCCAGGAGAATATAATCATAGCGATCCCCGTATTAAAGCGGTAGCTGTAGTTAATCCTGTTACCAGTTCGATTTTGGGACCAGAAAGCATGAGTAAAATTGCTATTCCCACTATGATTTTAGGCGGTAGTGAAGATATCATTACTCCTTTTATTGAAGAACAGGCTCATCCCTTTCTGTGGTTGACGACAAAACACAAATATTTAGGGGTGATGGTAGGGGGTTCTCATAACTCCAGCAGCAGTGCCAGAGGAGTTGCTAACTTGCCCAAATTATTAAAAGGAGTACGTCCCGATTTGGGGAGAAGCTATCTCAAAGCAATGAGTTTAGCTTTTTTTGAAGTTCATTTACGCGAGCGCGTCTCATCAGAGCGACCCGAACCGATTGACCGGGGAACACCGGTCACCGCAGACTCCGTCGTTTTACGGCGGAGTAACGGTGACTACCAATCCTATCTCAGTGCTGCCTATGCTCAAACCATCAGTACGGAAAAACTACCCTTCTACTTGATTAAATCCTTAACTCCAGAACAACTAGCCCAAGCCTATGGCAAGACTCCTCCTACACCGCCGATTCCCGGACCAGTAGTTGCTGTTGCCCCCAGCAAAAACGCGAATATCTTGGCTGAAATCAAACAAACCAAAGCCCTAAAAATAGCCATGAGAAGTGATGCTCCTCCTTTTGGGTATATAGATACCCAGGGAAACTTATGGACTGGTTATTGCGAGGATTTGGCTGATTCTTTAGGGGGATATTTAGCCCAAAAACTTAATATTGCTTCTGGAATCGAAGTCATCAAATTACCATCTAGCCTAGAAAATCGTTTTGAACTGGTACGGCAGAATGCAGTTCACCTTGAATGTGGACCCAATACCATCAGGACAGACTTGGAAGATGTTAGCTTTTCCGATCTCTTTTTTGCTAGTGGTACTCGTTTTCTACTTACCAAGAACAAGGCAGCTAAAGTTAATCTGGAAGGTAGTTTAGAGGGAATTAAAACAGGAGTTCTCCCAGGTAGTACTACCGAACAATTCCTCCAAGCAACTTATCCTCAAACAGAATTAGTTTATTTTGAAGGGGCAAAAGGAAGAAGCGCGGGAGTTAAAGCAATTGCGGATGGCAGCATCGATGCTTTTGTTAGTGATGGAGTTTTGCTCTCAGGAGAAATCGATCGACAAAATTTAGTGCGAGACAACTACCAACTGATTCCAGAACAACCTTTAACTTGTGATTTCTACGGCTTGATTTTGCCCCAAGGAGATTCGCAATGGCGGGATACAGTCAATACTTTTCTCAGAACTGTACAACAAAGACAAAAGCGAGTTGAATGGTTTGGAGACTATTTTCCACAAGCTCTGTCTGATGCAGATTATTGTCTGAATAGGCGACGGTAAAGAGGATGCGCGAAATTTACGGGGGCAAAAATTAATCTTCACAACGTGAGTTCGATAAGTCCAAAAGTAGCTTATCTAGTAACAGCAGCGATCGCGCTGTTAATTTGGCAAGTCCCCTTGAAGGATATACCAATAGCAATATTAACCGAGGTGGTAATCGTACTAACCCAGTTAATCGGGGTGATGTCAACATCAATCGCAATAGTATCAATGTTAATGGTCGTAACTACCGACGTCCGAGAAATGTCAATATCAATACTCGCCGCAATGTCTATGTTGGTCGTCCTGGCTGGCGAACCTATGGTAGTTTCTGGGGACCCTATGGAGTTCATGCAGGCTTTGCCTGGTTAAGCTTTTTAACTACGGCACTCCTAATTGGCAGTTACAGTTCAGCCCAAAACAATCAAACAACGGTCTACGTGTATATTGTTGAAGAAGATGGTGTGCAAAAAGAATATCATGTAGATGAGGATGGTGAAACTATATCTGTAGAGGTCGTGAAGTAATGTAATTATATCTTTAATTAAGTTAGCAGCAGCAAACAGACCCAACAACTGGGGTTTTGTCCAGCCTTCTTTCAAATATTCGATGACGATCGGTTTATAGCCAGCAGCTTCAATGACTCTGAGAACATTTCGGGACGTGCCACAGTCTGGGTTATGATGAATGACAATCATGGTTATTCATTAGTCTTCTGATTATTCATATCATTTAAAATGATACTTGAGGAAGGTAAGCCCGATTATCGCGCTCGCGAAAGTTATCTAGAAGATTAATTTAATAGCTTGGATCTTCAATTACTACAAAGTTAATGGTCTATTCTTCTCGTTTTCCAGCACACTTTGAGGAAGCCCAGGGATATGGCTGGAGTCCCGTACAAAGCACCCTCGATTGGTCAAAATTGATTGTCGCCGTAGACAAGGAATTAGAGGGTCTAAATGGTGTGTATCAGGGAATGCTTAATCGCTCTGGCGTAGAAATAATAAAAGGGTATGCCAGATTTATCGATTCCCATACAGTAGAAATAGGCGATCGCAAAGTTAGTGCGGATAAAATTTTGATAGCGGTTGGCGGTTGCCCAGTCAAGCCTCAGAATATCCCAGGGATAGAACACGCGATCGTCTCTGACAATATGTTTCATCTCCAGGAACAACCGCAGCGTTTAGTAGTTCTCGGTGGCGGTTATATCGGGGTGGAATTCGCCTGTATCATGCACGGTTTGGGCTCGGAGGTCACTCAGATTATCCGTGCTGATAAAATTTTGCGGGGATTTGACGACGACCTTCGCTCTACGCTACAAGAGGCGATGCAACAGCACGGCATTCGCATTTACCATCATTCTCAAGATATTGAGATTGGAAAGACCCCAGAAGGAATTAAGGTGACAGCTAAAGGAGAGACAGAACCAATTGCGATCGCCGATGTAGTTAGTTTAGCTGCTCTGGGCAGAAAACCTAACATAGATAAATTGGCGTTAGAGAATGCTGGAGTAGAAGTTGTTAAGGGTACGATCTCAGTCAATGAGTGTAGCCAGACCAGTCAAGAAAATATTTATGCTGTCGGCGACTGTACCAATCGGGTGAATTTAACTCCTGTGGCAATTAAGGAGGGACGCATTTTGGCGGATACTACGTTTGGTGGCAAAGAAGGGATTATGAGTTATGAAAATATTCCCAGTGCTGTTTTCAGCACCCCAGAATTAGCCACAGTGGGTTTAACTGAAGAACAAGCGCGGGAAAAATACGGCGACGCCGTGAAAATTTATCGCGCCAAATTCCGACCCCTCTACCACAACCTTAGTGGTCAAGAAGAAAGAACCCTAATGAAACTAATAGTTGACCAGAATAGCGATCGAGTGCTGGGGGCGCACATGATAGGCGAGCACGCTGCCGAGATAATCCAAGGAGTGGCGATCGCAATCAAGATGGGAGGAAAAAAATTTGACTTCGACACTACTATCGGCATTCATCCTAGCGCAGCTGAAGAGTTTGTTACCATGCGTTAGATGGCAGCAGTGCGAACCAGTGAGGTCTCCTTATCTAGGGAATGCGCACCAAGAAAGGGAGAAAGCAAACAGTAAAGAAATTTACTGGAAAATTAGACACTAATTATCAAGATCAGAATAGGAATAATCATGGGAAAAATCTCAATTTTTTGGAAAAAAGGTTGCCCTCATTGTCAAAAAGCCAAGGAATATCTAGCAGCTCGAAATATTCCCTATCAGAGCTATGACATTACCGAAGATGCACAGTTGAGAATGTTAAGCATTTATTTGAGTGGAAGCCAAACTGTACCGCAAATTTTCTTTAATACTGAGCATATCGGTGGTGCTAGCGATATGCTCAGTATTGCCGAACCGATTCTGGAGGAAAAAATTGAAGCAACTCTCGCTGCTCCCGAGCCAGATTTTCCCCCTCAAGTCTCAGATGCTGAACTAGCTAATGCCGAACTCCCTCTGGGAAAAATTTTAGACCGATATGTTCCAGACTTGGCAACTAACCCAGAAATTAACCAAATTAAACCGTACTACGAAGCTATGTTTGGTTTTGTGCCTAATATGTATGACTATATGGCAATTGGACCTAAATACATTACTACCTGGTTAGCTACATTTTTGAATTTATTTGAACCAACCTCTGATACTTTGGGCAGTTTTCGCATGGTTGCTGCGTTTACTACCAGTGTCGCTGCTGCTTGCACCTATTGTACGGCTCATGCTACGGGCGGTGCTCTTGATACTGGAGCCACACCCGACAAACTTCGGCAGATTTTTGAATTCTACCAACATCCCCAAGAGAAAGATGACTCGGTGTTACCTTTTAATGAGACAGAAAGGGTCATGATTCGTCTAGCAAGGGCAGCAGCTTTAAATCAAGTCTCGGAAGAAGACCTTAACCGACTTCGTCAACTCGAACCAACCAAGGCAGATCGACTTATTGAAAGTGTAGGAACAATAACTGCTGGCTTTGGTTTCTTTAATCGGTTTAATGATTTGATGGGAGTTGAGCTAGAAGCACCAGCTCTAGAAGCTGCTCAACATAGTTTAGGCTCTCAGTGGGAAGTCGGTAAACATGATAGTCAAGATCGGAGTGAACCTATTAGCGACCAGGAAGAACATGCAGGAGACGAACAAAAGGTTATCGAGCAGGAAAAAGACTTTATTGCTCAAATACAATCGCAACTAGAAGCTGTCATCGGTAACGATCTCAGAGCCTATTTGCAAGAAAATCTGGGCATAGTTCCTAACTGGATTCTAGCTTTTCCAGAAGCTGCTCGGATGGCTGTTAGCAACTTATATGTATTTGTCGTTCAGCAAGGGCAGGTTTCTGCTGAGTTGAAACATTTAATGCTTTACGTTCTGACCAATATTACCGGTCATCAATATCTCAACTCCCTCGAAGGATTTTTAGCGACCAAGGCAGCGATTAAGCAGGGAATGTCTCCAGAGTTAGCCCAAAAGCGTTTAGAGCAAAGCTTAGATGCGGCCAAAGTAAAAGGAGGAGCATATAAAGATTTTTCGGAAAAAGAGTGTGCGGC
>JASJDJ010000262.1 GCA_030065635.1 Xenococcaceae cyanobacterium MO_188.B32 | reverse complement strand
CACCAGACGCCGAATTTACCTCGTCGAGGTAAATTCGCCTGAAACCCAGATATATTAAGGATTTAGCTATTTTGAGGTTAAACTATTGATATATAAGGCTTTCACCCCTTTTTGAACCTAGTTTTTTGTCAAAGTCCCGCTAATACCTATCAGCTTTTAGCTATCAGCTTCTAACTTTTAATTATTTCTTCTGATTAAATATGTTTGACGCACTAACTACTAACTACTAACTACTAACGACCTCAACTAGGTAATTCATTTTGCACTACTACTTATTTTCAAGACAGGTCTATTCGCTAACATAAATTAATCTAGTTCTAAAAAATTAACTAACCAATCTTTAAGATAGCGGGTAGCTCTACAGTCGTCTTCGTTGTAACGTAAGATGGAAGTCAGTGAAGAGCGATCGCTCGTCTTTAACCATCGATCGTACCAACAGACAGATTGCTCTCCGCTTGCCCCTTGTTCGCGCCATTCAAAACCAATCCAGTTAGCTAAAGATTTTAAAGAATAACTTTCTACAGGTAAAACGATCGATTCGGTTACTAAGTGATGTAAATCGACCAAACGAGATAATAAAATTTTAATTTCTGTTTTAGGAGTACCATACAATCTAGCTAAACGTTTAATTGCATCTACTTCATATTCAGAGAAATGAAAAATAGGTGCATCGCTATAGCGAGTTACCAGATTTAAAAATTGTTGCCAAATAATGCCTTCATCTTCTGGTTTCTCTGCTAGTAAAGGATAAAAAACTTCTGTATTATTTTGACGATCGACCAGTAAAACTCCCAAAAGATAATCGAGATTTAGTTCTGGCTCTGCTTCAATATCAAAGTATAGTTCGAGCGCATTATTGGGAAATTCTAGTCGATTTGCTAATTTATGAGTAGATTTAAGTATTGCTCGATCGTGTAAAATTGAGTGAGCTTGTTGTTGTAACTGGTTAATAATATCTTCATCGATCGCCTCATTCACTAGAGAAGAATTAATCTTAGCTAGATATTCTACAGTTTCTATTCCTTGTGAGCTTAAATATTCATAACGTTTGGGAGTAACGCCAGGAATTAAAGATAGATGTTGTTGCGATTTAGCGATATCGTAACAATGATTATACCAGTGACAAAGATTACATCGCTGACGAGAGATAAACACTTCTGGTTCATCTAATTCTGTGAGCATTGCTATGCAATCTGCGACTGTAGTTTGCATTTTGGGCAACCAGTATTCCAAATTGACAAAATAGCTATCTTGTCGGCGTAGAATAAGTTGAGAATTTGCTGGAATAGTTCCTTGAATAGCTGCCAACATTTGGGCATGGAAAGCAGCAATTAATTTATATTCAGATTTGGGACGGCGACCTAGTTTAATGTTAACGGGGACATATGACCAGTCACCAAAGTTAGACTTTCCTGCTACTTTGATTAATAGTGTAGGTTTGGCTAAAAAAGTTAATTTGTTTCCTGCTGCTTCTGTTAAATTATGAGTTAGCAGTGTTTCTTTCTTTGCTTCTAAGTGAGGGCGTAATTCTGGGGTCTCCCCAGAATGTTGACCGCCCGAACCCGAAGGGTCCGAATTTACAAGCTTTGTGGCTGATTGCCAATCGGTAAAATTTAGGGCTAGCACTCCTCCATAAATACAATCTACCCCTTGCTGCATCATTATTTTAGTTTGTCGGGCATTTAGCGACCAATTTCGCCAAGAACCTAAAGGTTTCTGATAGACAAACGATCGCGCTAGTAAAACATTGTTGATATGAGTTTGACTTTCTCGTCGGAGTTTAAGTAGAAATTCTTTTTCTGGATCTCGTTGTTGCGGATTACCATGGACATCTAAATAGGTGCGACGCCGGCAGCGTTTGTAATTGAGTAATAATTCATCAGTTAATATCATTGTGTTCATTTTGATGAATTTTGCCCAAGTTTTTGTGTGTCCACATATACTAAAAAACAAAGATGAATTAGATGATTATATTCATCTAGATATATTGACAAAGATTTAGTTAGCATTATACTTATGATTAATAGTTTACCGAAGATTGCAATCGAAAAACACCGGGAAAATTTCCCTGGATTGGCGGGTAAAGTCTATTTTAACTTTGGTGGACAAGGTACTATGCCCCAATCTGCATTGGAGGCAGTTATTAAAACTCATCAATACATACAACAAGTAGGTCCTTTTTCCCTAGAAATCAATGCTTGGATTACCCGTGGATTAGCTGAGATTCGTAAAGCGATCGCGACAGAATTAAATACCACACCCAATACTATTACTTTGACAGAAAATGTTACGGCTGGCTGTAACATCGCTCTTTGGGGTATAAGTTGGCAACCAGGCGATAGTATACTAATGACTGATTGCGAACATCCGGGTATCATTGCAACTGTCGGTGAAATCTCTCGTCGTTTTGGAGTAAAAGTAACTGTATGTCCTATTCTCGATACTTTAAACCAAGGCGATCCAGTAGCAGTTATCGAACAACATTTAACTTCTAACACTCGTCTGGTTGTGTTCAGCCATCTTTTATGGAATACAGGACAAGTCCTACCCCTAGCAGAAATTGTTAAGCTCTGTCACAATTATACTGAGAGCGCTCGCCCGATTCAAGTTTTAGTCGATGCTGCCCAAGCTGTAGGCTCTTTACCTGTAAACTTAGGGGAAATCAAACCAGATTACTATGCTTTTACCGGTCATAAATGGTTATGTGGTCCGGCGGGAGTTGGTGGACTCTATATTAGTCCAGATGTTTTCAGTCAGCTACAACCTACTTTTATTGGTTTGCGAGGAATATATACAGATAAACAAGGACAACCTCAAGCCTGGAAAGAAGACGGACGTAAGTTTGAAGTTTCTACTTCTGCTTATCCAGAATATGAAGGACTAAAAGCTGCGATCGCTACTCATCAACAATGGGGTAATTCTTTACAAAGATACCAACAAATTTGCCAGTTAAGTAATTATCTCTGGTCAAACTTAAGCAAAATAGATAAAATTCATTGTCTGAAAAATACTCCCCCCGAAGCAGGGTTAGTTTTTTTTCAGGTTCGAGGTAATATTAACCACAGAGATTTAGTTAAAACTTTAGAAAAACAAGGCTTTTTACTGAGAACTCTAGCTAATCCCGATTGTATTCGTGCTTGCGTTCATTACCTGACTTTACCAGAAGAGATCGATCGTTTAGTTGCAGCAATTAAGTTGTCTACGTCAGTATAGACCGAAGCAAGTATGTCAAACTTGTCTAATGGCAAATCGTGGCGGACTACCTCGCTGGCATCAGGGTAAATTAAAATGCAGTCGTACTGTTGATAAGTCAAGTGAAAATCAAGCGGAAGTCTATGAATGTCAGATGGGTTTTCGTGTCGCCGATATTTAAATTTCGTACCCGAACTGAGCGGTCGCTAAACTAGGAAAGTTTCTGGAGCAGAAGTTACTGAGGAACGTTGATTCAGAATATTATTGATAGTTTGAAATAACTCCTGCTCATCATGGGGTTTGGTTAAATAGGCATTTGCACCCAATTCCATGGCTAATTGGCGGTGCTTATCACTATCTCTCGAAGTAAGCATAATAACTGGTATTTTAGAAAAATCTGGATGTTGATGGACTGCCTTTAAAAATTGAAAACCGTTCATACAAGGCATTTCCAGGTCACAAACTACTAAATCAATATCTTTGGCTTGATGTAATTGTTCTAAGGCTTTTAGACCATTTTCGGCTTTTAATACTCGATTACTAATTTTTTCTAGGGACATAGCGATACTATGTCTGAGGCTAGATGAATCATCGACAATTAATAAAGTCTGAGCCAGTTTATGGGAAGTCGGAGGCAATTTTTGCTGTTGACTAGATTGAGTAGCAGGTAATACGGGTTGAGAAAAGCCAGTTAAGTAAGCTTGCCGATCGCTAGAAGTTGTTCTATCTTGAAGGGTTTTGACCAAAGCAACTCCATCAATAACTAAAGTTAAACGACTATCACGTAAAATACTACAACCATATACATAACTAGGAGGTGCGATCGCGCTACCTAAGGGTCTGATCACTAATTCTTGTTCGCCTAAAATTTGTTCTACTTCCAATCCGATCGATCCTCCTTGACGACGAAGCAGCAAAACAGGACGAGAAAAAGTACTGGCAGTGGCAGTCAGCAATTCTCATTTTAAAAAGTAACAAGTGATACAGACAGAAACAAAGCTATGAACAGGTAGAGAAAATGTGATTGCCTATTTGCTTCTAGCGATCGCATATCTGTTTCTAAACGATGTTTAACAATGTCGGACAGGTGTAATTTCAGCTTTTCAGTCATTGCAGGCTGCAATGGAATTTTCGGTGAGGGAGCTGAAATGCCCTTCTAGCGTCAAAATGAGAATTGCTGCTTCTATTTAGGCCTATTTGGAATTTTCTGGTTAATATGATGGCTGGATTAATTGCTTACTGCTATTTGCCAAATAAACCATCTTTGGATTTAGAGCCAAAAGGATTGCTGGCTCTACCTCCTGCTGTTTTCTAATTTTGTCGAACTCACGTTAATATAAGTAATTCCGAACAAAATAGGCTTCAAATAGGGTTGACAAAAGTGAAATTATTTCACCTTGCCCCTGGTTGCACGAACCTTCTATTTAGGCCAAATAACCGCTTTAATTCTGGTGCGGTTAACACCTTCCCTTGCCCATTCCCCTTCACTTTCATAGGGAAATTCTACCTTAATGAGAGTTGATTCGACAAAACATCTGATTTCGGGGAATAAGGGCTGAAAGTACTGGGAATTGGTGGCTGTCGAATTGGTATGTCTGTACGATTAAGTTGAACTTATGGGGTTATTGAAGCTGAAATGCTTATGCTCTCGTTTATTAATAAATAGAGATTATATTAGTTCGGGAATACTATCTTTTCCAGCTTGAAGACTTCAATCGCTTTTTTTCAAGCAGCCTGGAGCGACTGTAACGGAGTGGAAGGAGCGGAGAGGCTGCACACGGTTTCAGTTAATGGTCATAGGTTTTTAACTCCAAAATGAACAGAAGAGGTTTAAACATTCTGTCAGCCCCACAAAAATACCCCTAAAAGCTTTTGAATTTTCTTTTAGGCCTTTTCCCGGAAAGAATATACCACCTTTCATAGATGGATCTAGTTACGCAGCATTAGTTTTACCTTTTAAAAGGTGGTATATTCTTTCTTGGAAATCACCTTAGAGGTACAATCTAATTAAGTGTTTTTTTGAAGAAAATGAAGAGCTAATAAGGAAGTTCTGACTCTTCCTGCTCTCCATTTTCTAAAGCTTGATCTACTAACGAAAGGATTATCTGCCTAACTTTACTCTGAGGGACACCGAATTGTTGGCTAAGTTGTGCAACTTTATCATCTAACTTATCTCCTAGATCAAGATCTAGGTCTGAATCTAAATCTACTGGAGATTTTTGAGTGTTTGGAAAAGTTTCTCGTTCCCAAGCACGACATAAGTCTTTGTAATTTTTAGCACGGCTACGAAAGACTACAGTAGGATTAAATTGGTAAATATTTTGACGACCTATAGTATCTACAATTTGTAGATAACCTTTTGAAATAAGTTTTCTGATTGCTCTTGTTACTGCTGCTCTGTCAATATTTAACTGTTTTCCTAGCTCTTGCTGCGAAATATTCAGTATGTTATCATAGCCAACATTTCCTATAATTGCTAATAGAACTCTAAGGTCATTTCCAGAAAAATCTTTATCCACAGCCAAAGCCAATACTTCGTCCAAAAAATATCTAGCATAAGCATTTTTCAAATATTTGGCAGGTTTAGGATAAACATTGACCACGGTATCTTCTGGATAATAAACTTCAATTCTTCTATTTATCATCTTAACTTTTTACCTTTTTGTCTAGTTCAATGGTGATCATATTAGCACCATTGAGTGTAAATGTGATCACCATTCTGCCCTCTTAAATGATGACTATATAAGAGTTTCATTTTTTTCTTCCTGTATCATTACCAAAATCAGCGATGAAAGAGGCTGATTTTTCGATTTCAGCAGCCCCCCAGGGGGGCGGATCGCGCAGGGGGTAGTGAAAAAAAAAACGCGACGGTTAGGAGCATCAATTTCAGGGTTAAGCCCACATTTTTTGAGTTCAAGACTTGTGAGCGCAAGCTTAAACGGGGTGCAGCCTCTCCGCTCCTTCCGTGCCTCCAGTCGCTCCAGGCTGCTTGTCAAAAAATGAGCCGAACCATAAGGCATAGAGAGATTATTCGCCCTTACCAGATTAACGGGGAATTGAAATCTTGTAGGTGGCTTATGAAAAGCAATTGTTCCTCCAGAAAGTAAAGTTATAAATAGGGGCAGGCAGCCCCCAAACCCCCGGGGGCAGATGGGAAAAGAAATAACCATACAGAAAG
>JASJDJ010000081.1 GCA_030065635.1 Xenococcaceae cyanobacterium MO_188.B32 | reverse complement strand
GTTAACCCTGGTAGCAGAAATAGAGCTACTAGGGTTTTTTAGTGTGCGTATTTGAAAAACATTAAATAAAAACATTAAATGTTTTTTATTTATGACTACTCTAAAAGCCTGAAAGTACTATAAGACCGTCAAACGAACAAAATTCGTGCTTTTGTTTGTGTAAAATACTGAAAGTACTGCTAATAAAGGGTTTGCTTTTCAAAATTGTTTGTAGCAATTTAGTTACAAGTGTATTAAGGACAATCTAGTTAAGCAGAGAATTATGGGATATTTTTTACCCTGTTTTAGAGCATATTGATGGCAATATACACTTTACTTCCCCAATTTAAAGCTTATTTTTTGGCGATCGCACTACATTATTCAATTCAGCCTCATAAAAACAGAGTGAATACTCAATTTGACAGAATTACCATTTACTGATAAAGGCGATCGGGTTATTTTTTTTTAATGACTTTACAGATTTGATAAATAAAAAAAGAGTTAGTGAAGTTAGGAATTTTTGCTTAGCGCGATCGTGCTTTTTTGGGTATTTTGAGTAATAAGTGAGTAATTTAGGTTTTAGGGTTATTGACGTGAGAAGTGAAAGTCTCTCTCCTAAAGAACCATAAGCCAATGCGGACGGAGAGACTCGAACTCTCACGTCAAGGACACTAGAACCTAAATCTAGCGCGTCTACCAATTCCGCCACGTCCGCTTAAAATTAGATGGCTTTAATATAATAGCAAAGACAGTGGCTAAATTTATTGTAATTGGCAAAATTTTCGCTGACGATCGATCTCTGGCTCTATCCAAGAATAGGCAAAATGGCTCACAGAGTTTATCTGGGGAAATTCTTGACGTAAAGCTGCCATTTGTTGTTCTAGGGAAGGATGCTTATTGTAAGTTTTACCCCAAGCTCCGGCCAAAGCAGGAATAACGTTAGTTCCTGCTGGTGCCATATTTATTACAGTTTTTATTTGGTTGGTTATGCAACTAGTCCCATTGCAAACAGCATAAGCCATAGGATGCCATTCCATAGAAGCAGGAAATTTATCCCAAGCTTGCAAACGAGAGTCAAATCCACCTTTACCAACTAAACGATTTCCTCCAGGAAAAAAAACTGCTCCAGTAGGAATATTTTGATTTTGAAAGGGTGCTGCGGCAAAAGAGAGAAAGTCGATAATTCCTTGAGCAGCATGAGCTACAGTTAAAAACCACAACTGGGAGTTCAACATTTTAGCTGATTGTTCGCTTGCTGATGAGTCTATTCTTCTACCTTGCCAATCAGGAAAGTCTTCTTCTGGATAAAGACGATCGATCTCTGCTATATCATTATTTGTAATATTTCCTTTGGTTAAATATCTTTCTATTAGAGCTACTGCTTTATTATTTTTAGCTCGTTCGTAAAGAGCTTGTGTCGATGCTGGACTATAAATCCATAGATCCTTAACATGACTAACTAGAGATTGTCTCCCTGTACCGCGAGGATAGCGAATGTAATCAAACAAAACACCATCTGGTTGTCGTTTTTTTACTGCTTCAACTAAGCGGTAATAATCTATTTGTGCTTGACGATTATAAGGATCGATAAAAGCTTGAGATCGATCGTGAACGACAGCAAGACTATTTTCTCCTCTACCATTACGAGCTAGTGCCTCTTGTCGATCTGCTCTCTGGGCATAAGTATAACCAAAATTCATGGTGAATAGCCAAGCATATACCTTTAAACCCCTTTCATGACCTTTTTTAATTGTTTGTTGTAGTAGATCGATATTTTCTGCTCCTGGAGAGCGTACGACAGGTATCCAAGGAGTAGGATTATCTGCTGGGGGTAATAAAACCTGACTATCGTATAATACTTCGATATTGACTTGGTTATACCCTAAATTAACAATGCGATCGAGTACATAATCAATTGAACCGGGACTAATATCACAAGGATAGAGGCGCAACCAAATAGCTTGTGTTTTTGGCCAAGTTTGACTACGACAGTGATTTAGTAACTGACTGTGTTTTTGAACAAGAGATTTATACTGTTGATACGCCTGAGATTTTTTTTCTAGGAAAGTGTGAAGTAATTTTTCTTTAGTCAATACTTCTTCTTGGCTAAAACGACAGTAAGCTCCTATTGCTGCTTGAACTGGTTGGTTAAATCCCGACTGACTAATTAAACTAGCACTTAGAACGAAACTACTAATAAAAGTAGGTATAAAACTGGAAATCTTACCTTTTTTCTGCACAATCCTTCCTCTCAGGTTATTTGTCAAAACCAACCAATATTAATTAATTCAACTGAAATTAGCTAAATAACAAATTGCTACCGATACTTATTCTTTTTTAACTCAAATTATTTTTTTATTTGAGCAAAATAAGAGCAAAAAAACGAGAAGATTAACTTCCTATGTATCAAAATTTGATTAAATTACGGCAAAATATTTTATTTATGCTGCTTTTGCTCGTTTTCACTCCTATTTTATTCTTATTCGCTTTGATTAGTTATTTAGCGGAAAAGTCTAAAAATGATAATTCAGACCGCAAAAATAACGAATAATAACCAGAAAATCCATATTTGACCACGGAATGCGGTCGGGGAATGGGGCTTGTATTTAATTTATGTTTGTGAATCCAACAGTTAATTATTGTGTTCTAGCCCCCGCGGAATGGAGCTTCTATTACCCTCAACTGAAGACTCACACCTTATAGATTAAAATTAACAACACCAAAACCTTTTTGTTTTGTCAGTTCAACCGATGGTAAATAAAAGGATTTTCCTGGTTTCAGTCCTAAAGATTTTAATAACTGATAATTTTCTCCTGTTTGCTTGATGTATTTATCGTCTTTAGGAATGAGAACATATTGGCATCCCTGTCTTTCTAGCCAATCTGCCAATGATATATGACCAAACTCACGCTCACCTAAAATGACAATTTGGTATCCATCTAAAAGACGTAATACTGATTTGAGTAATCTCTTTTGTTCTCGAAAATTACTATTGCCCTTTTTATCTAGCAAGAGCCAATGTAGAGGAATTCCTCTTTTATCTTTGATTAAACTAGCTACAAATAAATTTCGTTGTTTCCATCTGGTTCTATCCATAGCTACATAAGCTATTTTCTGAGGAGATTGATTGATTTTTAGCCATTTTTTGAGAACGGGAAACCAAAGACATTTCACATTCAACTTGGGTAAGATGAGCAATCTTTGATTCGGACGACGACGGCTCTCGTATTTGATGGGAATTGGCAGTAAGGCAGCTAATTTTTCAATTACATCAGGATTGGCTTGAATTACTCCAGTTATTTGATAAGTTTGCTCCTGATTTTCTGTGATTTGTACCTTATCAATTACATGAAATTTAAGTTTTGCTTGAATTAATTTTAAATTTAATTCTGCTTCGGTATCACTCTTAAACTTTTGCTGGGATAATTTGGTAATTTTTTTCTGAGTTGATTGATATTCTTTGCCGATCTTTTTCTCTAGAGAAGTCAAATCTGATTCCCTTCTCGCTTCACTTTTAACTACTAACCATCTTTGGCGTATTCCACCATAGTTACTTTCTTTTTCCACCCATGAATAACCAGAGATTTCACTGTTTGTAAACTCTAGTTCTAAGTTAGCTTTACTGTATAAAGCACTATCTCCTACTATTGTCGTCTCTAATTTTAGTTGTCGATAATAATTTTTGGCTATGTGACCAAAAGCTTTTTTATCATTTTGATTTCCCGATGCTGCTTCAAGAAATATTGGGATATTGCCATCTCCCGTGACGATTAAATCGAAAATAAATTGTTTTAAATCTGGTCGATGGTGAGTCAGCGCGGTCTTGGGGGTTTCCCCCATGAGCGACTGCGAACCCGAAGGGTCTCTCGAATATCCATGAGTTATTGTAATTGGTATTGGTTCAACCTCTGACTCTTGTGACTGAGATTCTGACAGTTTCGATAGAACTTTATTGTATTGACCGTGAACCGAAAAAGAACTGGAATTCTTCGTGGGAAAAATCGAGATTAATTTGATATTTTTTGGCTGCTGCCAGGGCAAGATCGAGGAATAATTCTGATAATCCAAAGTCGTAGAGCTTATCCATTACTCTTACCTCTTTTTCACCCTCTGTCAGAGATTCTGGTTTCACTTTTCCATTTCATCCTGGTTTGACTCTGATTTCGAATGTACTTCATTTGTGGGGCTGATGAATGTGGGTTTATGTTTATGAATCCGACAGTTAACTGTTTGTTCTAGCCCCCGCGGAATGGAGCTTCTATTACCCTCAACTGAAGACTCACACCTTATAGATTAAAGATTAAAGCTCCCTTCGCGCCCCGCAGGCTCCGTCGTTATACGGCGGAGTAACGCTGACCTTTATTTTTCCGATTAATTGACTCCTCATCACCTTAAGGAGAATGGTGATTCTTAGCTCCTAGATTCTCCGCTTGCCTTCTGATATAACGCCAAACAGTTGGTTTAAATTAGTTACGCAGATGATACCGTACTGCTAAATCAAGCTAAAAGCTAAGAGCTAACCGCTAATAGCTATTAAATACCCCTCCACAATTTAACTTGTAGAGGGGTTAAATAGAAACGAAAATAGTCCTAAATTATATATAACTATATACCACGTTTTAATGATATTTCTACTTGATTGAACTCTTGATTAAGACGTTTTTTGAGTTTTTCTGGTAGAGGACGATTTCCATAAGAGCTATAGTATCCTGCTAGAGCATTTAAAGCAGTTTGCATGGTTGTAAAAGAGCGTAATCCAGCTACTTTACTATCACGGCGATAACGAGAAGCATAATCACTAATTTGCTCTCTTGCTAGGGTTACTACTTCTTTTTTGTTCTCTGCATCATCTGGTAAGGCGATCGCTGTCTTGAGATTTTCTAAAATAGCTAAAGTATCTTGACTATAGTTACCAGTGAGTCCAGAGGAACTAGAAGAACACCCCATTAAGCCAATTACAACCACCAAAACAAGGGCAAGTAAACGAGATAAGTATTTTTGAGAAAACATAAATTTACTTTGGGCAATTCCTGATTCAATTTATCCTATCAAGAATTGGGGGTCTAATTATTTCCATATTTTGCCAGAACAATTAACCAAAACGACCGCTAACGTATTCCATAGTGGCTTCTTCGCGAGGGTTTTGGAAAATTACTTCTGTTCGATCGCACTCAACTAAATAACCCTGGCGTGCCCCTTTTTCTGTAGTTTTAACATTAAAGAAAGCAGTAAGATCGGCTACCCGCGATGCTTGCTGCATATTGTGGGTAACAATAACAATCGTATATTTTTCTTTAAGTTCATGGATTAATTCTTCTACTTTAAGAGTGGAAATAGGATCGAGGGCGGAACAAGGTTCATCCATTAAGATTACATCTGGTTGAAGGGCGATCGCTCTAGCGATACATAATCTTTGTTGTTGTCCCCCAGAAATAGCCAAACCACTTTGTCTTAATTTATCTTTTACTTCGTCCCAAAGTGCAGCTTGAGTCAGAGATTTTTCGACTAATTCATCCATATCTCCTTTATAACCATTGATCCTTGCTCCAAACGCAATATTGTCATAAATTGTTTTAGGGAAAGGATTTGGTCTTTGAAATACCATGCCAATCCGCCTCCTCACCTGGACGGGATCGATATCTTTAGCGTAGAGATTTTGATTGTGATAAGTAATTACACCTTCGAGGCGAAAAATAGGAATTAGATCGTTGAGACGATTATAGCAGCGTAATAAAGTGCTTTTTCCGCAACCAGAGGGTCCAATAAATGCGGTAACTTTATTTTTAGGAATATCTAAATATATACCCTTAAGAGCTAAAAAATCACCATAATACACATTCACATTCTCTGCTTTCAGCACCGTCTCTGTCTGACTAGCAGTTACTTGTTGTTGAACCATATAGAAAATCTCTTAGTTGTTGAAAGTTATACTTCAGTTCTTATACGCATCTCAATGTTATCCAAAAAAAGTTATGAAAACCTTAACTAAAGTCTAATTTTCTTTAACCTTCTCTTAATCTAACTAGAATTTCCAGAATTGAATTACTAACCGCGGTCGCGAATGTGCCAGTGAAGCCGATCGAGCGCAGATGTTAATATTAAATGCTTTATTGACAATTACTTATTTAGTCAACGATACAATAGTATTAGAAAGATATGGTTTTTCAGCTATGTTTAAACCAACACATAAAAAACTACACGAGATTTTTAGCCTTTCTACTTGGACAACTGTTGCTATCGTTTCAGTCTCTTTGTTGTCCCCTATGGTAGGATTAGCTCAAAATAAAACTCTTACAGCTAAAAGCGCACAAAGAGAAACTCTTTATTTAAATAACGATCGCACCTATTCCTATAATTTGATAGCCCAAAAAAGAGGAGTAATCGATGGTATTGTCATTCCTGTTGGTGCAACTATTGTTGGCAAATATGTTCCTGCTAAAGGAGGACTGCGCTATGTAGCTGAAGCAGTAACTTACAGTAAATATAGCTATCGCATCAGTGCTATTTCTGAAGTACTTAAGGATGTCAAAGACCCCAGAGATACTTCGGCTGGTGCAATTGCCGAAGATGCTGCTATTGGTGCTGCTGGCGGAACAATTGTTGGTGAAGTTTTCGGTGATGCTGGCGTAGGAGAAATTGTTGGTGGTGCAGCAGCAGGTGTAGTAGTTGGTAATGTTACCGCGGATAGAGTAGTAGTAATCGAACCCGATGCAGCGATCTTTTTGTATGACAATTAGTTTTTGTTTTAATTATGCAAAAAATTAACTTGCAAAAACGACAAATTTTGTAGGAGTTTGGCGTAACTCTCCATTGAACATTAAACATCGATCGATGTTTAATGATAAACAATGAATGAAATGACCAAACCACTACAAATTACAAAGAAATCCTAATGGGAGTAGGATTTGCTTTTACTTCAAATCCTATTGGTTTAATCAGAGAGACACCAGTCATTTCTTCTGGTTGGGGGATGTTTAAGATTTCAAGAATAGTTGGAGCTACATCGGCTAAACGCCCATCATCCCGTAACGCTACTTCTGTTCCGTGTCCAGGGATTTTCCTTTTTTCCCCTTCGATCGAGATAAACGGTACTGGGTTAGTGGTATGAGCAGTCCAAGGATTACCTGCTTCGTCTCTCATGTATTCTGCATTACCATGATCGGCAGTAATTAGGGCTGTCCCCCCTACTTTGATGATGGTTTCTAATAATCTTCCCAAACAACCATCGACAGTTTGAATTGCTTCAATTGCTGCTTCCATGTTGCCTGTATGACCTACCATATCAGGATTGGCATAATTAACTACAATCAAAGAGTAGACTTGCTGTTTGACTGCATCGCACACTGCATCCGTCACTGCTTCTGCCGACATAGCAGGGGCGCGATCGTAGGTAGCAACCATGGGACTTTGAATTAATTTTCTATCTTCTCCCGCAAAAGGCTCTTCTAAGCCACCGTTAAAGAAATAGGTAACGTGGGGATATTTTTCTGTTTCTGCCGTGCGGAATTGACGTAAACCACGTTCTGCTATAACTTGACCTAAAATATTAGTCAAATTCTGCGGTTTAAAAGCTACTTCTACAGATAAATTGGGGTCGTATTGAGTAAAAGTAACAAAATGGAGAGGTGTAATTAACTCTCGTTCAAATCCATTAAAATCTGGCTGAACGAAAGCGTAGGTAAGCTGTCTGGCTCGATCTGGGCGAAAATTAAAGAATATAATTCCATCCCCAGGTTCAACAGCACCAGCAGCAATTCTGGTAGGAGGAATAAATTCATCAGTAATGTCTCGAGCATAGAAGCTTTCTAACACTTCTCGAGCCGATCTTTCGTCGATCGCCTCTTCTGTAGTTATTATGTCGTAGGCTTTTTGGATTCTATCCCAACGGCGGTCGCGGTCCATCGCATAATAACGACCACTAATGGTAGAGATACGCCCTATTCCTACTCTATCTATATAAGCCTGAATTTTATCGATCGCTCGAATACCTGCTTTAGGATTAGTGTCCCGTCCATCAGTAATAGCGTGAATGCAAACGTCAGCGATCGCATTTAGTTTGGCTAAATCCAATAATCCTAGTAAGTGTTGAAGATGGGAATGTACCCCTCCTTCTGAACAAAGACCAATTAAGTGGAGTTTGTGCCCAGAAGACTGCAACTTTTCGCAGATATCTACTAAAGCTGAATTACGGAAAAGCGAACCATCTTCAACTGCATCAGAAATTCTTACTAGTTCTTGAGGGACTATCCTCCCCGCACCTAAATTTAGATGTCCTACTTCAGAATTACCCATCTGACCCTCTGGCAAACCAACTTCTTTACCTGAGGTATGGATTAGTGTACTAGGATAGGCTGCTTGTAGGCTATCAAAAATCGGCGTTTCGGCAGAAGCGATTGCATTTGCTTCTGTTTTCTCGCGATAACCCCAGCCATCTAAAATAACTAGCACCACTGGAGATATAGGTGCTTGCGCCATAATTCTTGCCCTATTAGTTAACTGCTACGCACATAAGATAATAACATCCTAACTGAAATCTAATTAGATTATTTTTACCAAAGAAAGTAAATTTTAATTTTTCTGTTGAAATTTAGCCAAAGCTTCTCTGTAATTTACTTAATTTTAACTATCTTGAGTTAATTTATTCCTAAGAATCTGCAAGAATCTTAAATTTTTTGCAGCCGATCTTATTTTAGGTCGAGGTCTTTGCCTCTAATGTAAAAATCAATAATAATATTTATATTTATTTAATCTTTGTTTTACTTTCTTGACTTTTGCTCATAATTGTAGATATTTTTAGCAAGAAACTAAAGTATCTAAATTAGTAATAACACTCAGATCTTCGGCATCTAATTGTGAAGGAATACCACTACGAATTAATTCAGAAAAATCTTCATTGGGAACCATAAAACAAAGAGCATATAAACGCTCCGATCCCGTATTTCTAATATGATGAATACCCGTAGGAGGCATCAAAATACTATCTCCTGCTCGTAAAGGCACTTCTTTGCCATCACAAACAGCGATCCCCTCTCCTTTGAGGATAAAAAACATTTCTACTGCGAAGTTATGACGATGAGGTGGTGTTTTTCCCCCAGGATCGAAGATTTCTATACAAACAGTGAGAGAGTTATCCGCACTAGCTGAGTCAAAAATAATAGCTAAACGATTAGTGTCATGATTACTAATACGATACACTTGATAATCCTGGGGTTTTTTAATGACTGGAATCATGCAATGTTGATTCATGATTTTTCTTTTATTCAAGTTGCCATTTTAATTATATTGATCGAGTTTAATATAAACATTATTTTATTAACAAATATAATTTTATTTTAAAGTGTAAAATGTTTTTCGCGCTCTGGTTCATTCAAGCAATGTATTTATACTTTTTTAATAATTGGATATATTTTAAATGCGCCAAATAGCATCGGCAACGCGAGAAACATCACGCATTTGGGCAAGATCGTGAACTCGTAAAATATCTGCGCCTCGAGCGATCGCGCTACAACAAGTAGCTGCTGTTCCCCAAATTCTTGCTTGAGGATTGGGATTTTGGAGGATATGACCGATAAAACTTTTACGAGAAGTCCCCACTAAAATTGGTACGTTTAAAGGCTGAAATTCTGCCAAACTTTGTAATATTTGAACATTTTGTTGATGAGTTTTGGCAAAACCAATTCCAGGATCGATAATTATACGCGATTTTTTAATTCCTAGAGTAGTCGCTTTTTGAATTTGCTGGTCAAGAAAATTGTATATTTCTGTAATTAAATTGTTATACTCAGTTAATTTTTGCATAGTTTTGGGAGTACCCCGCATATGCATCAAAATAATTGGTACTTGTAATTGAGCTACTGTAAGTAACATATCATTATCAAAAGTACCGCCAGAGATATCATTCACTATGTCCGCACCCGCTTCGATAGCAGCTCGAGCTACTTTAGCTTTAGTAGTATCTATAGAAATAGGAATGGATGTTGTTTGACGTAGGCTTTCTATAACAGGAATTACTCGGTTTAATTCTTCTTCAAGGGTAATTGCTTCCGCATTTGGTCTAGTGGATTCACCACCAATATCAATAATATTTGCTCCGTTATTAATCATATCTTGAGCGTGATTGAGAGCAGATTCTAGTTGATTAAATTTTCCTCCATCACTAAAGCTATCGGGTGTAACGTTCAGAATCCCCATTAAATAAGTTCTCTGACCCCAATCAAAAGTATGGTTTCTAATTACTAAAGGTGTATGTTGGGATTTTTGTTTGTTAGTCATGAACTCAGAAGCAGCACGATTGACGTTGATTATTATAAGATTTAGTTTAAATCTGTATTTAAGACAATCAGCAAAGCTAACGTCTCCATAATGAAGCTATCACCCCAGGAAAAAGACAAATTACTAATTTTTACGGCTGCTTTGTTAGCAGAAAGAAGAAAAAATAAAGGACTAAAATTAAATTATCCCGAAGCTGTGGCTTACTTATCTGCTGCTATTCTTGAAGGAGCAAGGGAAGGTAAAACTGTTACAGAATTAATGAGTTACGGTATGACTCTATTAAGCAGAGATGATGTGATGGAAGGAATACCAGAAATGATCCCAGAAGTACAAGTAGAGGCTACCTTCCCTGATGGAACAAAATTGGTAACAGTCCATAATCCAATTAGATAGTTATGAGGGTGTTGCTGAACAGAGAATGATTTTTGATATATACTTTGCACGGTCACAACTTGCGCTTTTGAAAAAGGCAGCCAGGGAGAAGAGCTGGGGTAGGGTGTTGATTCGGTCTCAGGCGATCGCCTTTCGTCCCATTCTCCCAGCCCGATTCTTTCGTTATTGATTATCATTAAATATAGATTATTAGTACCCACTTTCCGTACGTCAAAATGTAATATATGAAAATTACGAAATTGGGGTCATTTGGCGAGCGCCAAAATCCCCTGAGAGTAAATCCGATAAAGCTTGAAATCCCTTATCATCTGTTTGAGGTGACCAAATAACAGCTTCCGTTGATGCTAAAGTATTCACTAAAGTTTCATTGGCATCATTTTTTAGTTCAGCAAGTATTCTACTAGCGATCGCATTTTGTTGTTCTATAGGCAGTTTTTTAAGTTCTGCAATAGCTTCTTGAAGTAGTTTAGTCATAAAGATATTCTTAGTTATCAGAATAATAATAGTTCGATCTAATTTTACCTATTTATTTTTTTTATTCTCAAAAGACTATGATTCCAGGCGAAATTATTACTCAACCAGGCGAAATCGAATTAAACCAAGGGCGCGAAACTCTAACTCTAACTGTAGCTAATACAGGCGATCGACCGATCCAAGTTGGTTCTCATTTTCATTTTTATGAAGTTAATTCTGCCTTACAATTCGATCGCGAACCAACTAAAGGAATGCGTTTAAATATTCCTGCGGGTACGGCAGTAAGATTTGAACCAGGAGACGAAAAAGAAATAGAATTAGTCGCGATCGCGGGTAGCCGTCAAGTTTATGGGTTTAACAGTTTAATCGACGGCAAAGTTTAAACAACTAACAACTAACAACTAACAACTAACAACTTTTCCCATTAGCTATTCAGCAACGCCACAATTGAGAATGCAGTTTTCTAATCAAATTCCTCATCTAGTCAAAGAAATCGTAGAAGGACAAGGATATGTTGTCTTACCAGATTTAGTTACACCAACAGAAGCTAAAACAGCACGGGATTTAGTGCTTCAATTAGCTAGCCAAGAAAGACAAACGGGCGAGTTAGTTATTCAACAAGCTAAAGAGAGACTATATGGCTTAATTTATAAAGGAGAAATTTTTCGCAAGCTAGTACAGCACCCTACTGTACTTTCCCTCATTAAAGCGATTTTAGGAGAAGATCTTATTCTGGGGGGGTTTTCGGCTCATATTCTTCATCCTCAAGCCGAAAGAATGGGAGTTCATGTAGATTACCCTTATTGGGCAATGAGATCTCCTTATTTTCTCTATCCTATTCTAGAAATACAAGTAATTTGGCTAGTAGAAGATTTTACTGAAGAAAATGGCGCACCTTTATTTGCTCCTGGTAGCCAGAAATTAGCTACTAAACCAAATTTACAACAGTTTGAACAAACATCACAAAAAATTACTGGTAAAGCAGGATCGGCAATTATTTCTCATGGTCTTTGTTGGCATGATACTTCCGTGAATTCAACCGATACTTCCCGTGTGTCTATTTTAGGGAATTATACTCCTCAGTATATTCATCCTTTAGAAAATCATTTTTTTGCTTACCAAGCAGAGGTAATTGAACAAGCTAGCCCTGAATTGAAGCAGTTATTACGACATAGTTGGCGATCGAGCCAAAACCAAATTTTTGCCATGAAAAATTTTTGCCATGAACTTTAAAATGATGGACTGAAATTCGCCCTTTTAAGAGTAATTTGAGGACAGAATTAGTAATTTTTCAACGCTAGTTCATGGCATCTCTTGCATAAGTCTCCAAAATCCTCGTTTCCTCTTCTGTTTCCATTTCTGCATAAACTCAAGACAAAATAGCACGATCGATCCATTTTGATTATTAGTTTGAATATATAGTATTTTGTAGTTATTGATACCAGATATGATTCTAGTCGATCGGGTTAACAAAAACAAAAAAATATCAGGCTTTTTTGACAGCTAAACTCAAGAGTTGAGGGCAGATCGGTAAAATTACTGAGAAGGTGTTATTTACAAAATATTTAAATAGAAAAAATTGCTAAACCCTAAAAATACCAATGCTTAAAAATTAACCTTTACAAGTAATTCAACTTAGATAAAGCAAAATTGATACATGGTTTCTAGTAGTAAAAACATAGAGAGAATTAATCCAAAAATAGGGAATAAGCGATAGCTTGACCAGCTTGTTATTAAATATATGCAGCAATTCAGTAAATATACGCAATAAGAATTTTAAGTCAGTAAATATACTTGGTTTATATGTTATGAGTAATTGCTAAATATACTAACCATATTTTTAAGAACCAAAATTTAAGTTGGCAATTTTTTCAAATGTATTATAGGCTATCAGCTAACTTTGAATATATTTACCGAATATTTTTGTTCTCAATATACTTATTGCCCTTTATCGTTCGCTCGATCTTTAGCCAGGATAATTACGGAAGCAATTTTCCTGAATAAATTCAAGAATTACCATGAGTAACTTCTTTTTTTCAGTATTTTAACGGATTAACAAAAGGGGAAAATCCTGCAAAATAAAAAATGTATAATTCTTTACCAAAATTCTATGTATAATTTATCAGAAACATAGGGAGCAATATCTTCATGTGTAATTGCTAAATATTTAGACTAAACATTTTCATATGAATTCTGATAAAGCAAAGGTTTAAAACTTAGAGATTAAAAGTATTGGCTTAATCTAAAACAGCTAGTGTGTCTTAAAAATAGGAAAATTCTGATGAAAGTAATATTTCGTAAATTCCATCGTCAAGTTGCTCCAATTCTATTTTTTCCTTTACTCGCTAGTGCCCTGACAGGAGTTGCTTATAGCGTAGGTAAGAATTGGTTAGGAGTACATAATTCTCTGACTAATCTCTTCATTGCTATTCATCAAGGTAATTATCTAGGAGAAAAATTAGTTCCTATCTACGTTTTACTTGTGGGTTTAGGGTTAGTGGGTATGAGCGTAACAGGTTTAATGTTAATTAACCACAGCCATAGTCAAGTCAATTCTCAACAGACGCAAAAAAGTTACCGTAGTATTCATCGATTTATCGCGTTAATTTTTCTTCTTCCCTTTGCTGTGAGTGCTGAAACCGGGGTGTTGTACAGACTAGGAACGGACTGGTTCGGTATGTCTAGCCAACAAACAGCCATTTTGCTTAAAATTCATCGGGGGGGCTATTTAGGAGCGAACTTCAGTGTATTTTACATTCTTTTAATTGGCTCTGGCTTAATTACCTTGCTAATTACAGGAATTAAAATGACTTCTTTAGGTAAGATAACAATTCTACCAAAGCAGTGGTGGCAACTTTCTCCCAAGAGTGTTGCCTCAGAGTCGGATTTGACAGAAATTATTACTTCACTACGCAAAAAAGCTTGGTTAGGGATTGGTATATTTTCTCTCTTTTTTATAGTTATTGTTGATGCTGCAACATCGATTATTTTATCCAAAAAGTACGCTAATTTACCCGATAATTTACCTGAAAAAGTAGCCAGTCAATCCAGTTCTTATTTTCTACACTTTTTTCTACATTTGTTGTTTCCTATCGTAATTTTGGCGTTAATTCTGGCAGCAGCAGCATTCATAATTACAGAAAAGTTGATTCAGTACTGGCGAAGACAAAAAGAGATCGAAGCTAGTCTTTATAAAAGTGAAGCAACAAGTCATACTATACTCAAAGCTGTCCCAGATTCAATGTTACGTATCCATCAAGACGGTACTTGTCTGAGTTATATCCCAGCAAAAGAAGCAGAATCATTTCTGCTTAAAGGAGATATTTTAGGTAAACACGTAACAGATTTCTTGCCTCCAACAATAGCGCAAAAACTGCTTAAATATACAAAATTGGCTTTACAATCTGGGGCAACTCATACCTATCAATTTACGAGTACTGTTCGTGGTGGCAAGCAAAACCAAGAAGCAAGAATTAGTGCTATTGGCGAAACAGAAGTTTTGATTATGATTCGTCAGATTGCAGATTTAGAACAAATTTATGTAGAAAAGGATGAACTGTCAGATACTCATGGGGATATGTCAGTTAGGGTAGTATCGCAATCAGAATTAATTCAACAGCTAGAAGTAATGCTTGAAGATCCGAAAAAGTACGCTCAGCATCATGTTTTATGTTATCTGGCAGTCGCTCGACAAGACACTATTCGCGCTCAACATGGCGAGCGAGCAGTAAATAATTTGCTAGAACAGATTGCCACTAAAGTAGAAGCCTATTTACCTTATACCAGTCAAATAGCTTGTCTCGATAGCAATGAGTTAGCATTGTTGCTGCGAGATTACTCTTTAGAACAAGCATCGATATTAGCCGAACAATTACGCCAAGATTTGAATGGGTTTCTATTTCAATGGCATGGCGATGAGTACTCTATTAGCGTCAGTATTGGTGTAGTAGAAATTGATGCGGATAGTTCAGATGTAGCTAGTGTAATGAGTGCTGCTGAGGCAGCTTGTTCTATTGCCAAACAAAATCCGCCTTCGGCAAGTCAAAATGTAGTGTTAATTAGATATGCAAAATAGTAAGAACTATTAGCTTTTAGCTGGTATCTAATACTGATACAAGAAGTTTATTATAAAAATGTATGAACTTCTATATAGCAGGAGATTGATTTGTTTGGGTCTGATTTGCGTTACTAAATAATATAGATACTTACGTTGGTATAAATTGTATGCAAATCGACCATGTTCATTTTTACACCAGAGACGCAGTACAAACAAGCAACTGGTTAAGTCGTAACATTGGTTTTCAAGCGATCGCTAAAAATATTAACAGTCACACCTACAGCCAAGTTGTTGCTAATAATTCGGTTTTTTTGCTTATTTCCTCGGCTTTAAAGCCTTTTAGTCCCGTTTCTCGCTATCTAAATTTTCATCCTTCTGGAGTTGCAGATATCGCTTTTCGCGTTCCCAATATAGAATCGATTTTGGCTAAAGCCGACTATCTCAAAGTTAATATTAATGAACCTACTTCCCCTAATTCTCAAATTCAAGAATTTTTAGATATTAATCACGGTTCTGGTATTCAACATATCGCCTTGCGCTCGACCAATATTCTACAAACAGTAGCCAAAATGCGCTCCCGTGGTACGGCTTTTTTGTCCGTACCGACGAGTTACTACAGGCAACTACAAAAAATATACAGTAATCGCTCTATTCCTTCTCTAGCAGATTGGGAATGGCAAGCGATCGAATCTCAACAAGTTTTAGTAGATTGGCATCAGGAAAAACCAGAATCATTGTTAATGCAGATTTTTACTCAACCTATATTCGATCGACCTACTTTTTTTTGGGAATTAATTGAAAGAAGAAAACAAGCCCAAGGTTTTGGTGAAGCTAATTTTCAAGCTTTATTTGAAGCAGTAGAAAGAGAACAAGTCAAAAGAAAGTAGTGAATATATAGGAAGGTTGATAGCAAGTGAATTGATTGACACTTCTTGTCAGTTGACTTGCTCGACCAAATTACTCGGTCTGGGGCTGAACAGCTTAAAATGGAAAAAGAAGCGTAAAGACAAGAAGTTAATAGGTAAGAGAAGTGCTGTATAAACCTATTATCTTTTACCTATTACTTTTTACTTGACTTCTGCAAAGAATCTAAACAGCCTCCAGGTTTTTTTCCCCTGTCCGAATACGAATAACCTCTTCCACAGGAGAGACAAAAATTTTACCGTCACCGAATTCTCCTGTACGAGTAGCAGCAATAATTTTATCCACTACCATGTCGGCCTGTTTATCTTCACTCACGATTTCAATTTGAATTTTTTGCAAAAACTCAACAGTATATTCTGAACCTCGATAACGCTCAGTCTGTCCTTTCTGGCGACCGAAACCTCGTACCTCAGACACAGTCATCCCGATTACTCCAGCATCGACTAAAGCAATCTTGACCTCATCTAGTTTAAAAGGTCTGATAATAGCTTGTATTTTTTTCAACTGACTAGCCCTATTCTCTTGACCATAAAAGCTTAAGGTAATTAAAGACAGGGGAAAGTTACAGGGATAACAAAAGAATTTCCGCATCGCTATGTCTTGTTTGAGTTGGACTTCTATTGACACTCCAACCTTTCCGCTTCGCTTAAAAGGTTGGATTCTTCTCTCACAGGCTCTTGTCTAGGCATGGTTAAATACCCCCGACAGAACGCCTCCAGAAGCTACTTGATTCACGGGCTGTCCGACCGCTACTAGACCTCTCTGACACAAAACCTGGGCTGCTGCTACATCTCTGTTAGTTGTGTAGCCACAATTACTGCAAGAATGAACTCTTTCGCTTAAGTCTTTCTTTCCTGTATGGGTTTGACAATTAGGGCAAGTCTGCGAACTGTAGTTTTTATCTACTTTGGCAAAATAAACTCCACGCTTCCAACAAGTATAAGAAAGGATGTTGAAAAACTGACCATAAGCAGCATCTAAAGTATGCTTGCCAAATAATCCTTTTGCCCAAGCCTTGAAATTAATGTCTTCAACAAAAATTCCTCCAGCTCGGTCGCAGAGATGATGAGATAACTTGAACTGCCAGTCTGTTCTTGTGTCCGAGATTTTCTGATAAAGTCTTGCTATTTTTTGATTTAAACGATGCCAATTGTTAGAACCTTTCTGCTTGTTCTTTCTAACCTACGGGTAAACCGCATAGGTTTGCGGACTGCCCGTGCTTGTTATCAGATTGAGCTTCATCAAACCAGAAAAATTAGGTCAGAATTGACCAGCCAGTATTGTCCGTTACATTATCTTGTGGACAAACAAGTATAAGTTAAAAAAAAGCTAAGCATAAGGTCAAGAATGAGTTTGTCTCATTGGTAATATTTATGAGACCACGAATCATAGTTTGCGGTTTAGGTCGGACTGGATACCAGATTTACAGTCTGTTAAGAAAGCAAGGCGCAGAGGTAACTGGAGTCAGCGACCGCTCTATCCCTACACAGCCTCAAGAAAAAATTATTATTGGCGATCCTCGCACAGTAACGACTCTAATCGAGGCCGGTATCAGAAAAGCAGATACTTTAGTCTTAGCTAGTAATGACGATGCTCTCAACTTGGCTGTGTTGACTCAAGCCAAAAGAATTAACCCCAACATCCGCATTATTAATCGTCTACTCGATCGAACTTTAGGAGAACTTCTCGATCGAACTCTGAGCGAACACTTTACCATGAGTGTGGCTGCCTTGGCTGCACCAATTTTTGCTTTTGCAGCTTTAGGCAATAGAGCCATCGGGCAATTACGCTTATTCGAGCGAATTTGGCCTACACATGAAGAAATAATCGAGCCAGATCATCCCTGGCTAGGTAAACATTTACAAGAACTGTGGTCAAATCCGGCGAGAATGCTAATTTATTACCTCCCAGTTCGAGGAGAAATTGACTTAATTTCAGCCATAATTACTGGCAAAACTTTAGAACTAGGCGATCGCTTAATTATTGGCACCAAACCAACAGTCCAGCGACAACGTTATTCCTGGTGGCGAAAACTAGTGAAGGCAGTGACTAATCTACCCCAATATCAACGTTACGCTCGTCCCGTCACCCTGGTAACTTTGTCTTTGTCCCTCACCATTTTTTTAGCCACCCTCACTTATGTTAGTGTTAATTGGAATACCTCCATCGTCGACGCACTCTATTTTTCCGTGGGCATGATTACTGGTGCAGGAGGACAAGAACAAGTAGCCGAACAAGCTCCCGCTCTAATTAAAGTTTTTACTGCCATGATGATGATTGTGGGAGCGGGAGTAATTGGGATTGGCTATGCTCTGATTAATGATTTTGTGTTAGGTAGTCGTTTACAACAAGCTTTGGATGTAGCCCGAGTCCCCGCTCGGAATCACTATATTGTCTGTGGACTAGGGGGAATCGGTTTTACAATTGTACGCCAACTCCATAGTCAAGGTTATGAAGTCGTGGCGCTCGATTCCGATCCTCATAATCGATTTCTGCATAGTACTCGTTCCCTTGGGGTGCCGGTGCTCATCGAGTCCGCCAGTTTGGAAGCTACCCTCAAAACAGTTCATATCGAACGAGCAGAAAGTCTGATGGCCGTTACCAGTAATGAGCTGACTAATTTAGAAATCGCCTTAACTGCTAAAGCGATTGCTCCTGAAGTAACTACTATCCTTCGCAGTTATGAATCTCAACTAGCTCAATCGATGCAGGAAGTATTTGCCTTCGAGCGTGTTTTATCCCCCATAGAACTTTCAACCGAATCTTTTGCTGCTGCTGCTTTAGGTGGCCGAATTTTAGGCAGTGGCATGACGGGAGATTTATTGTGGGTAGCATTGGGTACGACGATTACTCCCCAGCATCCTTTTTGTGGTCAATCAATCGAGCAAGCAGCTATTTCCGCCGACTTTGTCCCTCTATATTTAGAAAGAAAAGGTCGCACAGTTCATAGTTGGGAGTTATTAGAAAGTTGTCTCCAGCCTCAAGATGTATTGTATTTAACTATGCCAGCGAGTCGATTAGAGCAACTCTGGCGAACTCCCACAGAGAAAACCCGAACAAAATAGGACAGGCTTGGCTACTGTTAGGATGCGAAGTGGGTGCGGAAGGCCTTCTAGGTCGTTGGGAGCGTAAAACAACGCTCGATGAATAATACGGCTGATAAACTAAGTATAAAAGCCTCTTCCGCGTAAAAGTCTTCGTATTTCTCTGAATAAGGACTACTTAAGCTCTTTTTTAGCCCTCAATTATTAGGACTGTAGGCTTTCCACCTTCCCGAAAGGCTCCAGGGCAAATCGTCACAGCTTTTATGAGCTTATTTTAAACCTAAGAAAAATGGCATTTATTTAAATTAATAAAATATTAATATTAATAATGTTGAGAAATACCAACAAATAATTGTGCAGACAAAATGTTGTTATCTGACTATTTTATCCGCTCATTTATTTGACGCTTTTATGACTCAAATCTCTTCTAATTAATTCTGCTTTGAGCTGTTTATTTCTTCTGGCAACTCTAGTTTCCCTTTTGACTTCTTGATTGCTATTACCATATATACTTTGATAAAAATAGCCTAGACCCAGACCGAGAACAAGAGGGCGTTGGTTGGGTCGATTAGGTCTACCAGGTTGGGCTTGTTCTGGGGATTGAGATTGGCAACTAGACTGAACTAGTTGGCACACCCCTATAATCAAAATGGCTAAAGCTAAATCTCTGGAAATGGTGTGTTTTGAGTTCAATCTTTGGTCTGAACTCTCGCTCACCTGCTCTGACTCCTCAGAATCATCTGTTGGTGATGTTCTCACTTCACCATAACTTTTACTAATTCGGTCAGGAGCATAGTTAGTTACCTCTTTACCCTGGGCAGATAAAGTAGCAGAAGTGAATAAAGTTATGGTTAATACTGTCTTGATAAAGAAAGACCAATTAAGTTTCATGTTTATCCTTTTTAACTAAAAATTACTCACTTAACTTGGGGCTTGATAGATTCTTGTTTTTATTTAGTTGAAATTACTAATTACCTTGCTGGCTTCTAGTTAACCGAGGAAAGGTGACAAAATCGAGACAATAATTCGGAGGTCAAACAATCTAAATATTTGACAAATATTTATAAAAATCTCGACCATAAATTTTCTAAAAAGTGTGAAGATAAATTAATAAAAGGGATCAGGGTAAGCTCATCTAAATTAGTATCAAAAACTACAGATAAAAGTTCAAAAATAGTATCACAAACCTAAAATCTGCTCGCTCGATGTCAATAAGTTGCCTTTATTCTCAATAATCCCAAGATGATCTCGTATGTGATTTGAGAAATCTGAAAAATCCTAATGGCGATCTCGCCAGAGGCGAGGCGCTGCGCGATCGCAAGGGTTTATTTTGATACCTTCCTTCTAAAAGAAGAACCTGTTAATTCAGGTTTGGTCGTAACTTTCGGGCTGACCACCCGTAGGGTATCAATACCAAGCTTTTCTTGGCCACGCTGGGCTAATATTTTCCCTGCGTTCAAATCTGCATCATCGTAGTGACCGCAGTTCTCGCAAACAAACTTTTCCTTGTCTCTGTTTTTTGGACTAACAAAATGACACTGGTGGCATTCTTGAGATGAACCACGGGGATTAACTTCCATCACCCAATTACCTAATTTAGCTGCTTGCTGCTTGGTTTTTTGGCGAAGAGAATACCAAGCTGCGTCAGCAATCGATTTGTTTAATTGAGATTTAGCTGTTTGATTATTACGTAGATATCTACCAGTCTCAGGGCATTTCTTAGGCTTACATCTTTTCTTCATGCCCTGAATATTCAAATCTTCAAAGGAAATTACATCTGCCATTGCAGCTATTTTTTTGCCTAACTTCCACTGAAAATCTTGACGAGCTAGACGAATCTCCCGATGAACCTTAGCTACGGCTTTCCCTGCTTTTTTCCTGTTATTGCTACCTTTTTTCTTCCGTGATAAACGTCTTTATCTAATTTTCAATCTGCGTTCAATCCGCATTATTTTTTAGCCTTAGTGATAATGCTTACTTCGAGAGATAGTGATAAGCACCGCCAATTAGCCATGCAATTGGGTGCAACTGCCTATTTAACCAAACTACATAATGAACAGGAGTTATTTCAAACTATCAATAACATTCTGAATCAACGTTCCTCAGCAACTTCTGCTCCAGAAACTTTCCTATTTTAGCGACCGCTCAGTTCGGGTACGAAATTTAAATATCGGCGACACGAAAACCCATCTGACATTCATAGACTTCGGCTTGATTTTCACTTGACCGGGGAACGCCGGTCACCGCAGGCACCGGAGGGGCTGTCTCTTGAATCGAATTCAAGAGCTTGTATGCCCCGTTCGTTAAAAGGCGGTGTAACGGTGACTTATTAACAGTACGACCGCATTTTAATTTACCCTGATGCCAGCGAGGTAGTCCCCCACGATTCGCCATTAGACAAGTTTGACATACTTGCTTCGGTGATAGTAATTGTTCGTCTGTAATGATGACTAACATAAAGTCAATTTGGATGGCTTTATTTTTATTCTAATTTCCCAAACCCAAATTATTGTAGGATTTGCCACATATTTTAATAATAAAGATTACATTTGTATATTTTAGCTCTTTCATCAATCCCGACTAAAATAGTCGGGTATGTTTGACTGGTATTTTTGCCTGTGCTACTATCAATTGACTCGTGACGGAATCACCAAAAAGAGAAAAACAAATTATGATCCAGGCAACTAAAACTAAAGCACCTACCTTTACTAAGCTAGTATCCAAAGAAGGCAGTACCGAATATCCTCTCAAAGCAATTCATATCTGCGAAGAAACCTTCGCTCCTCTAGAAGTTGCTTACGACTACGACGCAATTCGCGCCCAAGTTAGTCGGGAAAGTATTCAAGCAGGGCCTAATTCTATTTGGCGTTATAAAGCTTTCTTGCCAGTAGAAAGCGAAAATCCCATCGATGTGGGTACGGGGATGACACCTTTAGTTAAGTCTCATCGTTTGGCTCGTCGTCTGGGTCTCAAAAATCTCTACATTAAAAATGATGCTGTCAATATGCCCACTCTTAGCTTTAAGGATAGGGTAGTTTCTGTGGCTTTAACTCGCGCTAAAGAATTAGGTTTTACTACCGTTTCTTGTGCTAGTACTGGTAACTTAGCTAATTCTACTGCTGCGATCGCAGCGAGTGCGGGTTTAGACTGCTGCGTATTTATTCCTGCTGACTTGGAAGCAGGAAAAGTCCTGGGTACTTTAATCTATAATCCTACTGTTATGGCAGTTAAAGGCAACTACGACCAAGTAAATCGTCTTTGCTGCGAAGTAGGCAATAGTTATGGTTGGGGATTTGTGAATATCAATCTCCGTCCTTACTATTCAGAAGGTTCTAAAACTCTTGGGTTTGAAGTAGCAGAACAACTAGGCTGGCAATTACCCGATCGCATTGTTGCCCCCTTAGCTTCTGGTTCTCTCTATACTAAAATTTATAAAGGCTTCCAAGAATTCGTTAAAGTAGGCTTGGTAGAAGACAAACACGTCCGTTTCAATGGCGCACAAGCAGAAGGATGTTCTCCCATTGCCCAAGCCTTTAAAGAAGGAAGAGACTTTATTGCTCCAGTTAAACCCAATACTATCGCTAAATCGATCGCGATCGGTAATCCCGCTGATGGTATTTATGCCCTAGATTTAGCGCGAAAAACTGATGGTCATATCGATTCTGTTACCGATGCAGAAATTGTGGAAGGTATCAAACTGTTAGCAGAAACAGAAGGTATCTTTACAGAAACTGCTGGCGGTACCACTATTGCCGTACTCAAAAAACAAGTAGAAGCAGGTATAATCGATCCTGAAGAAACTACCGTTGCCTACATCACTGGTAATGGATTGAAGACCCAAGAAGCCGTTCAAGGTTACATTGGCGAACCTCTCACCATTGAACCAAAACTAGATAGCTTCGAGCGTGCATTAGAACGTTCTCGTACATTAGAACGTCTAGAATGGCAACAAACTTTAGTGTAAATCAATTAGCTTTTAGTTTTTAGCTGTTAGTCTTTAGTTTCTTCTGTAGTTGGATATGTTGGAAAAACCCAAGCATTCTCCACACACTTTATTTATAAGTCTAACTAATAACTAATAACTAATAACTGATAACTAATAACTAATAACTAATAACTGATAACTGATAACTGATAACTGAAAAATATGGCTGTAAAAGTATTAGTCCCGACCCCTTTGCAAAAATTTACTAACAACCAAGCAACCATTGAATGTGAGGGTAGCAATGTTGATGAATTAATTAATGATTTGGAAACTAACTGTCCTGGTATTAAAGCTCGCATCTGTGATGAAACAGGCAAACCCCGTCGTTTCTTAAATCTGTATGTTAATAGCGAAGATATTCGTTTCTTAGAAGGTACAGAAACATCTTTACAAGATGGCGATGAAGTAAGTATTGTCCCCGCAGTTGCTGGAGGCTAAATTCAAAAGTTATTAACTATTCCGTTACAGTGAGAGGATGGTTACAACCACTCCTCTTTTTTTATGTGATTGTAAATTTTAGGTATTTAATTATGAAATTTACATGACTCTAGAGCCTAACTCAATTTATCTCATTCCTCCAGGTAAAAACTTAGTAGTAAATGATTCTCAACTGCAGTTATTAGACCGAGAAGAGCGTAACCGCTACGGACTTAACTTTCCCATTGACATTTTTTTAGAGTCCCTAGCCAAAAATTATGCCGATCGAGGGATTGGAGTAATTTTATCGGGAACGGGAAGCGATGGTACTGATGGCTTACGAGCCATCAACGAAGCAGGAGGCTTTGCTTTAGTCCAAGAGCCAGACACCGCTGAATTTGATGGAATGCCACGCACAGCGATCGCCACAGGGTTAGTAGATCGAATTCTCTCTCCCAAAGATTTATCCCAAGTAATTTATCAGTTAGTGCGATCGCCTTTGGATACACTACAACTTAACAAATTCTTTTTAGTGAGCCAAAGAGCGAAGGCTGTACTCCGATACTCTCTATCACCTATTACTACTAGCTTATAATCTTTCAGTAATTTCAATACAGGTCTAATTGTCGCGACTTGTTCATAGAAATTACAAAAATAACGCAGTTGAAAGCCCACGCGGTTTTACCCGTGGGATGAAAACTAAAAGCGGTTTTAACCGCAGTCAGTCCTTGCCCTGAGCTTCGATATACTTCTGAATTGTACTAGCAGAAACATTGCC
>JASJDJ010000261.1 GCA_030065635.1 Xenococcaceae cyanobacterium MO_188.B32 | reverse complement strand
CTCTTCAATATTTTCTAACTCTATCGGTTTAGGAGCTAGTCGGGCGCATCTGCTTTTTCTACCATCTTGTGAACCTTCTCATTTTATTCTTGATTAATGGTGGCTTTATCTACGCCCTCGTCCACTAGCAACTGGTTTAAATGGTAGTTGTCTGCGACTTGAAATTACGGAAAGTGTTTTAGTAGAATCAGGTGGCACTATTCAAAATATCCTGGCGCAAATTAAAAATAGAAATATTAAACTTAGTATCGATGATTTTGGCACTGGCTATTCCTGTCTCAGTTATTTAAGCAGTTTTCCCATTGATAATTTAAAAATCGATCGCTCTTTCATCGAGCGCATGGATGTTGATGCGGAAAAATTTGAAATCGTGCGCATGATTATTACTCTAGCTAACACTTTGGGTATGGATGCGATTTCTGAAGGGATAGAAACCGATGAACAATTGACTCAATTACAAAATTTGGGTTGCCAATTCGGTCAGGGCTATCTGTTGGCCCAACCTTTAGATGCCCAAGAGATAGAATCGATGCTGGTCAATAAAGAAACAAATAGCGTCTCCACGAGTGTCACTAATGTATTACCTTCTATTACTAGATGCCAATGCTAATGGTGAAACAGTAGAAATAGCGGCGTAGTTCAAAAATCTAGACATTAGGGTAACACTTAAAGCCATTGAGTCAATCAAATATCAATTTTTGGGTTTTTGGCGATCGCCAAAAACTAATTTTTGGGGTTTTTACGATCGCCAACTGGGTAAAATGCGATCGCCAAATGACCCCAATTTCGTAATATTTATATATTACATTTTGACGTGCGGAAAGTGGGTGCTTGAGTTTAGTCTTAAATCCGATTAGCATAGAATCATTATACGTTATATTTCCGTACAATGAAGCGACTAGAAATAAGAATATCTGATGAAGAAGCATTGATTCTAGGACAGTATTGCAAACAAAGTGAAAAGACTAAAACTGATGTAATTCGTTCTTACATTCGGCAGCTAAAGCGAAAGATCAAGAAAGTTAGCAATAGTTAGTATTTAAGGAACTGTTTTTTAGCCCCTCATGCCACCCTCGCCAGTTTTGCCCTTTTTGTAGGAATCGATAGTTAGTTGTATTTCTTGAATCGTTTTTCGAGCTTCTTCCGCCGTTTTTCTGGCTTCTTCTGCCGTTTTTCTGGCTTCTTCTGCCGTTTTTCTGGCTTCTTCTGCCGTTTTTCTGGCTTCTTCTGCCATTTTTCTGGCTTCTTCTGCCATTTTTCTGGCTTCTTCCGCTTCTATTCGATTTAGTTCAGCTTCATCTCGCTTTCTTTCTGAGGTCTGTCGTTGTTCTTCTTGAATCTGTCGTTGTTCTTCTTGAATCTGTCGTTGGGTTTCCCAATTCTGTTGCTCTGTATTACCCTGATATTTGTCTGTTTCAGAATTATTCATAAAAAATTTAATTTTTTATGTTTTTATGTTTTCATGGTTTGACTAACAAAATAATAAAAAATAATTAGTAGTTAAAACTACAGTATCGGTAACTAGGTATCCCTCTGGGGCGAACTCAAATAAATCCTGATAGCGTTGGCGTTGCTGCTCTAGCTCTTGACGAGTGGCTATCAATTCTTCATTCTGCTGTTGTAACTCTTCTTGGGCTATATGCAACTCCTCCAAAGAGGTGTAGAGTTCGGAAATCGTCTGGGTTAGAATTTCTTGAGCTGGCTTGGACAAATCAGTATAACATCGATTAATCAAATCTATATGCTGTTGTGCCCGTTGAATATTTCGCTCAAAATCTTGAGTTAGCATGATTTTCTGTTTTTTTAGCTCACATCATGAAGTAGGAGTTTCATGTATACTAAATCCGTTTGAGATATACTTTTCAAAGTCTCATAATTTAAAAGTGAGTCCTTCAAAAACGAATTTACCACTAGTAGTCAACCAAATTAATTTTGATAGGTTGAGATTGAATTTGGGGTTTGAGGAAATGGGGGTTTAGGGGAAATGTTTAGGTGTCAAAACTTAATTGGTCTAGTACTAGAAGCTATCCATCTATAATGTAGTAATTTTCTTATTAGCTCGAATTGAATTATTTAAATTTAGTTATCGAAACTATTTGACTTCTGACCTGACCTCCTAAGATTGCGAATTGACCAAAGTAATCCCTCTACATTTCCCTGGTTATCTTTCTGCATAGCAATGGAGATCTCCACAGAAAAAGATTTGCCTTGCCGAGGTTTAAGGTTGATTTCCCAGTCGAGCAAATTTTTGTTTAGGCTAAGTTTATTCAGTTGGATTTGAAAGCTCAAACGTTCGTTTTCAGGGATAAAGACAATTAGAGGCTTGCCTACCAGGCGATCGCTGCGTACACCGAGCATGATTTCTATAGCGTGGTTGGCTTGGCTAATTACACCCTTAGTATCGGTAACTAGGTATCCATTGGGAGCCAACTGAAATAAATCCTGATACCTTTGGCGTTCTGACTCTAAAGCTGAACGAGTGGCTATCAATTCATCATTCTGCTGTTGCAACTCTTCTTGGGCTATGTGCAACTCTTCCAAAGCAATGGAAAGTTGAGAGAGCGTTTCTACAAGCAGCTCTGGCGTTGAATTGGAGGAATCGCTATATTCTTGCTGAATTAAATTTTGAATTAGATTTAAATTTTGCTGTGCGAGTTGAAGATGTTGCTCAAAATTCCGAAATAGCATTTTCTAAATTTGAGTTATCATTTATCAATGTTTAATGTTGCTTGAATTCAGGGAAATGCTCGATGAAGAGTCACAAATTTTCTGCTCTGCTGTTGATATGCGATCGCTGAGATCGCGGATTGACCAAAGCAGTCCCACTAAATTGTCCTGGGTACTGTATTGGCTGGTAATGAAGATTTCTGCCAAAAAAGGTTTACCCCGATAAGATTGCAGGTTTATTGTCCAGTATTTTACTTTTCCTTTTTGGACGGCTAGGTTCAGTTGAGAATGAAAAGCTTGGCGGTCTGTACTAGAGACAAAGACAATGAACGGCTTGCCGATCAGGTAATCGCGGTACAATCCGAGTTTGGTTATGATAGCGTAATTCGCCTCTTTAATTATGCCTCTAGTATCAGTGACCAGATATCCATCTGGAGCTAAGTGAAATAAATCCTGATAGTTTTGATGTTTCAACTCTAGAGCTTGACGAGTAGCTCTCAATTCCTCATTTTGCTGTTCTAACTCTTCTGTAACTATGTGCAATTCTTCCATGAAAATGGCAAGTTCGGAAAGAGTCTCTGCCAGAATTTCTTGTGGTGGCTTTGATGAATTGTTACACCATTGGTGAATTAGATCTAAACGCTGTTGTGCAAGTTGAATATATTCTTCAAAATCTTCAAATAACACCTTTTTTTTCCTTAACTTATATTTATTGGGCAATATCAGTAGATCGCAAACGTTATACTAAGTAGGTGTGCAAAATTATTTGTATATAATTTCAGTCTTTCAGCCTTACAGGGCAAGGAGTGAATGTACAATTAATTTTGTTTAGGTACTTAGAACAGAGAGCGATTAACCCCAAAAGTTATGGAAAAAAGGGATTAAATCTAATTCTAGCTTTTATTTTCTGAATTTTGCTATTAAAATCTGACTTCAGCTCTGACTTCTTCCATTAAAATAATTACCCCCAAAGCTATTTCATTAGAATCTAGCAAAGGGTTGAAGCTCAAGCGACAATCAATAGTACGACCTCGACGGTTGATGGCTGAAACAATCATTTCTTGGCGAATATCTTCTCTATTCAAACAAGAGCGCAGCGGTTCTTGGAGTTGCTCTAAAGGCAAGCCAATATCGAGACCAAAGAAAGATTGTCCTTTTGCCTCTTCGCTTCTGACTCCCCAAAGATTTTCCGCTTCTTCGTTCCAACTCAAGATTTTGAATTGACGGTCTACGACTATTACTCCCGCCTTAATACTAGCGAGGATAGAATTTAAAAAAGCGTTAGTTCGATCGAGTTCGATGCTACGCAGGCGCAGCTCGTCGTTAATTGTTTGCAGTTCTTCGTTAGTCGATTGGAGTTCTTCATTCATCGTCTCCAGTTCTTCGTTAGTAGATTGCAATTCCTCATTAGTCGTCTCCAGTTCTTCGTTAGTCGATTGGAGTTCTTCATTAGTCGTTTCCAGTTCTTCGTTGCTCGACTGGAGTTCCTCGTTAGCCGTTTCCATTTCCTGATTGGCACGCTGGAGTTCTCCTTGCAGTAAGTGGTAACGGCTGACATCAGTTATGATAATGGTTGTGCCCAAAAGTTGATTGTTTCTCTCTAGCAAGGGAGTTACCTCAATATCCAAGTAGATAGTCTCTCCATTGGACGAATGGTATACAATATCAGTCATCCTCAGCTGACGCTTCTCGCGTTTAACTTGCTCGATACGAGAACGCAATTCTAGGGGACGGTAAGAAATTTCTAAATCCTGAAAGGGACGACCGATATCGTTGAGGTTAAGACCGAACATAGACTGTGCAGTCCCATTAATCATGATTAGCTCGCCATTGCGACTGATAATTAACTGTGCTAAAGGAATAGCTTCAAAAGCCAGTTCCCGCAAGCGCAAATGGCGGTTCAGACGGATGTTTAGATCTTCCCCAGTTCTTAAAGACATTGCTAGGAGGCGATCGCGTCCGTTGAAGCCGATGACTTTAGTAAAGAAGCGGTAGGGAAGGTTGAGGGGAGTAAATATGTTGCCGTGGGTCAGCAGCATCTCTGCCTTGCCCAAAAACAGTACACCAGTATCGTTGAGGGCAAAATGAAAGCGATTGAGAATCCGCCCTTGAGTCTCGGAATTGAAATACATGAGCGTGTTACGGCACACCAACAAGTCGAGACGGGAAATGGGAGCATCTTGCACTAAATCGTGGCGACCAAAAATTACGGCACGGCGCAAATCGGTGCGGAAGACGTATTCGTCTTCCCCGAAGGACTCAAAGTATTGCTCCCGCTGCTGTGAAGAAAGTGGCTGAAGGTCTTTCTCCCTATAGGTAGCATGACGTGCCTGGGCTAAAGCTTCTTCGTCTACGTCGGTAGCGTAGATTTTTACTCGTTGACGGAACTGTTCTGTCCCTAGAACTTCGTGCAGTGCGATCGCCAGGCTGTAAGCTTCTTCTCCAGAAGCACAACCCGCACTCCAGACTCGAATTGGTTCTGTAGGTGGCTTACTCTCTATCAGACTGGGCAGTATTTCATTTTGGAGGTGCTTCCAGGCATTAATATCTCGAAAAAAGCTGGTAACATTAATCAAGATTGTATTGAACAGAGGCAAAAATTCCTCTGGATGCACTTGCAAAAAATCCAAGTAATCCCCAAAAGATTCTAACTGGTGGGTTTGCATTTGCTTATTAATCCTTCGTCTGAGGCTGGAAGGTTTATAGCCTGTCAAGTCAAACCCCCGCGATTGCTTGATGTATTCTAGAAGGCTTTCAAGGTCTTGGTTTTCATTTGACTCTGTCATTTGGCTTAAAATGAGACTTATATCTCAGATTAGCGTAAAAACAGATAAAACTTTCTTTTCTAGACTATTCTCATACTTAAATCCAACCAAGACGAGCGCGTAATGGGCGCACTACTAGAAATATAATCAACTCCTGTTTCTGCTACTGCGCGAATCGTGGCTAAAGTAATATTACCTGATGCTTCTATCTTGACTCTTGGGTTTTGGTTGCGAATTAATTTTACGGCTTGAGTCATTGTTTCGAGGGACATATTATCTAACATGATGATATCTGCACCGTGGTGTAAAGCTTCTTCTACTTCGGCTAAATTGGTTGTTTCTACTTCTATTGTTAAAGGATAGGGCATATTGCTTTTAATCAAAGACACTGCTTGACCAATGCCTCCTGCTACTTGGATATGGTTATCTTTGATCATCACTGCATCATCTAGTCCCATCCGATGATTAATTGCCCCTCCTACTTGTGTAGCGTATTTTTCTAAAATTCTCAAACCTGGAGTAGTTTTACGAGTATCTACTAGTTGAGTTGGCAAGTCGGCAATTTTCTCGACATACTTTCTTGTTTCCGTAGCAATACCACTCAAACTCATGGCTAAATTCAGGGCTACTCTTTCTCCAGTGAGTAATGCTTCTTTGCTTCCTTCGATGGTAGCGATCTTCTCTCCTACCCGACACCACGTTCCTTCTTTAACTTCATGTTGAAAAGTAATCTTATCATCCAATAACTTAAATACCCAAGAAGCGATCGCCACTCCTGCTACTACTCCTTCTTCTTTAACAATCCATTCTGCTTTACCCAAACTATCTGGCTGCAAACCCAATCCCCTAGTAGTGCGATCGCCTCTACCAATATCTTCCAACAACCATTGACGTAACATGGGTTCTATAACTACTGGCGAAGGTATAACTGCTGTCGTGTTCATGAGCGA
>JASJDJ010000080.1 GCA_030065635.1 Xenococcaceae cyanobacterium MO_188.B32 | reverse complement strand
ATATTAATGGTTTAACCTCAAAATAGCTAAATCCTTAATATATCTGGGTTTCAGGCGAATTTACCTCTTCGAGGTAAATTCGGCGTCTGGCAAGGCTTTCACCCCTTTTTGATAGGTAAAATTGTCAAAGTCCCGCTAACAACACCCACCAATTAATTCCTCTCTGCGCTCTCTGCGCCCTCTGCGGTTCATTAAAACTGATATCACGGTCAAACCAACCAACCAAAAACTACCTCATCGCCACCACCTCCTTAACCCGAATAGGCAACTCAACCTCAGGATATTTCCGCTTAATTCTCAACATAATTTGAATCGCCTCCGCCTTATCCCCAATTGCCATAGTTACAGATTGCCTGGTCAACACTTCCGCCACAACTCTAGCAGCAGCCTCACTCTTAGCAGCCTCCTTATCCAAAAAACTAAAAATCCTTTTCTTCGCCACACTCCCCTTATTCACCCCAGATAACACCGTCACAAAATAAGGAACCAACTTACTCAATCTCTCCTCATCATTTACCGCATAAGTTTCCAGATAATTAGTCACAAACATCTGCATATCCCCACTGGGATGTTCGCTAAACTTCAACAGATATTCCTGCCCGTATTCCTGCTTAAAATTACTAGTAACTTTATCCCTACCAAAACGACGCACATCCTCTTTAGTACTATCACACACACCAATTATTAATTTAGGTGTCCAATCTGCATCATCAAGCCGATCGAACAAAGAGCGAGCAAATTCTTGCGAATCTTCCCATTTTGACTCCATTAACTTAATAGCAAATAACATTTCATCTTCATCATGACGGATACTATCTAGTTTTAATTCCAACATTCGCCATGCTGCTTGGCGGATAGCTAAAATCTCGTTATTCGCAAATCCCACTAACTGACTAGTACTAAATTCCGACCATAAACGATCGCTATTTGCTTGTAAGACAATTCCCCCTAATTCTTGTGCCACGGGCGATTTTGCCCGAATTAAAGACATTATTTTATCTGTAGCAATATTAGACATCCAATCAGATAGTTCCTGCTGCAACAACTCAACTAAATCTTTGTGTACTCCTTCGTGTCTTTCTGGTTCGGTTAATAAGTCGATAAAGTCGATCGCGATCTCTAAAGCAAATTCTCGCTGATTCTCTGCTAAACGGCGAATTACGGGACGAATAGCATGGCGAATATCAGAACTAGAATTAACCACCATAGCAATAATAAAAATGCGATCGCTCATTAATCTTTCATCGGGTAATTGCCCGAAGATTCTTATCCCTACACTCCTTACCGAATCATGGGGAGAAGATAACAGAGACTCGATTAAGTCAGATGGTAATTCCGTAGCAGGGGTTTGATGATTGAGGAGAATTCGCGCACCCAATACTTGTATTTCGGGTAGAGGATGATCTAATAAATCTAAAATGACATTGAATCCCAAAGTCCTTAATTGAGGAGTAAAACTGAGTAACAGAGTTTCGCTTACTTCCTGCGCCATCTCGGTTTGATTTTCATCCAGTGCCAATAATGCAGCAATAATACGGGCGATTAATACTCGCGCTGTTGATTCACTTAAAATAGACGAACTTAAGAGTTTGCGGGCAAAAGCGCGGGTATCTGCTTGTAAACTAGTAACTAAACCTGCAATAAAATCACTCGATTCTAAGAAGTATTCTCTTTGTGCCTCAATCCATTGATATGCTCGTTCTCTAGCAGTTGATAATATACAGTTAGTAACGGCTAAAACTAATTCGCCATCTGGTTGTTGGGGATTATAGCGATCGCTGACCAAGTTAAATGCCAATTCTACGGTAATTTCATAGGCTGTACCTAAAAGTTTAATCAGTGTAGGGATATCCAGGCGATCGCAATATTCGTTATTCTCTTTTATAGCTTTAACGGCAAACTCATGTACGGGTAAGCATTGACTTTCTAGTAATAATCTCAATAATGCTTCTGGTTGCTGATTCCATAGTTCGGGAAATGCTTCTTCTCTAACTTTAGGAATAGGATCGCCTGGTTTATAATCTCCTTGACAACGCCATGCTTGAGGATGAAATTGATAACGAGGACTATTTTCGTAGAGAATATGATTTAAAATTATGCGAGTAGCATACTTATCCCATCGGTAACTATAACGATGACTGTCGTAGCTGCGAGTTTCCCTATTGTATCTATACCTATAGCCACTAGATTGTTTAGCTCTTTCAGCATCGCGATCGCTATACTGTAATAAAACTCCTGTAGCTAAATTGACATAATCAGATCCGCCATCTTCTCCTAAAGTTCTTAAAGTACGCCAAATACGCCGTCGCAAATATTCGCGAGTTTGAATACTATAAGCTAATCTTGAATCAGGGCTAGTTATCTCTGCTTGAATTTGGTCGACTTTAGTACGTTGATATTTGCCTCTGGAGTCGATTGTGTAGAAGCGGTTAATATAATCTCCGTCTGGAAGACTGACATGATAGGCTTGACCATTGAATGTGCCTTTATTGGTTTCAAAACGATAAGCCAGAATACCAAATACTTCTCCATCACAACGATATTCAGCCATCTTAAAAATATGGCGCAACTGTTTAAAATAATTCGGTTTTAAAGGTGCGTGAGATAATAGAGTGATTAATGCGGGGCGAATATATTCGTTATCGATTTGATAGAGAGTATCTAGGACGGTAAATCTCTTATAATCTTGAGAATCTAAATAATTAGTTAAGGCTATAGCAAAATTTTTGGCCGTACCCTTTCGGGCTAATTCTTGTAATTCAATAGGTAATACAGCTATTTTTGGCGATCGCATTTCCTCCCTATTGTTGTCATCAGATAATTGGTATAAAGCTTCCCAGGCAATACGATTAACGTGTTCGGGATGAGATTTTGATTTTAATAACGGTTTTAAAAACGGTATAGCATTGCGATCGCCACATTTACCCAAAGCCCAAGCAATGCAATAATCTCTTAAAGGTTCTCCCGTAGAGATTAGCTTGACTAACAAAGGTACGGCTTCTCTTATTTTTAGTTCTCCTGCACGCCAGATTACTCTATCTAACGACCAATTTTCTGAATTTTGTTGGGCTAAAAGATTAATAATTGCTTGATGTCGCGGATTATTACTGGTTATAGTCGTATTTTCTCGCTCATCTTTTGATTCTGTGACTATAGCTGATGTAACATTATCTGCATCCCAATAACCCTTTTTCTTTTTATCCGCAACTAACTTATTAAAAATTCTTTCCGCTTCAGTTAGGGCAACTGCTTGAACTGTCTTACTACCCTCCTTTAAACTTTTACCTCGTCTTCCATAGCGAAAATTAACTAAATATCTATCCTCAGCAATTCGACACAAATCCACTTCATAGACTTTATCAGAATTGCCCGCCTGATAGTGCAGAGTAATTCGTTTAACCAGTTCCATGAGATGCCCTCTAACTTTCTTTCACGAGTATAAGAGAATTTAAAAATTTTGACTTGATTTTTTAATCAATATTGATTCAGGAGATCGATCGCCATCATAACCTCAGTTCAAACTGAAGACCAACTAAGGTGATTTCCAAGAAAGAATATACCACCTTTTAAAAGGTAAAACTAATGCTGCGTAACTAGATCCATCTATGAAAGGTGGTATATTCTTTCCGGGAAAAGGCCTAACTGTGTGGTTTCTGGAGAAAACGTTGACTGTCAATAAATTTGGCTTGTTGACAATAAATATAAAGGCAGTTAACTCTTTAGACCCTCACAAAAATCAGAACTAGGGGCTGGCTTCGCTGAGTTGAATTGTCTAGTTATTGGAATTTTCCGAAGATTAGGCGATCGAGCTTTTTATTAAGATATTTTGGAGATGGTATATTTGAATTTTTTTTATTAACCGCAGAGGGCGACGGGGCGTATAAACTGAGGAGGAGACCTCCTCAGACAGCCCCTCCAGAGAGCGCAGAGATTAGTTTATCGGTGGGTATTGTTATTTTGAGAGAGGTTATATGTAGTTTATCGGTTTTAATTCGATTTAATTTTTACTTGATTCCTCTTTCACACTTCACACTCGTTTACATAGTCTTGACCATCTCGGTTAACTGAATACAATTGAATGGACGCGCTTATGGTTTAGGTGAGGCAACCTTGCAATCTGGTTGGTGTATCGCCATCCCTGCTGTTAGTTTAGACACGCATCACTAGCCTACTCTTGACTGTGCGGTCATTCGGTACTAGTCGGTTTCCCTGTGGGACTTCCATGAAGTGTAATAACCGACTAGTACCGCGACCGCTTGAGTTGAGTAGTCTAGTCCTAAGAGACTTACGAAGGAGAAACCTAAACAAAGTAAGTGCGTTCTTTTTTATTTGTGATTAATAAGGCGATCGCTAATCTTATGTGATTTCCAGAATGGATAATTAATAATTACTAAATTATAGATATGTCTCAACAACCTCGTACTCGCCAAGAACTTTACGATCTAGTCCGTCAGAGGGGAAGGGATGAATTTGTCCTAGAAGAGATGATTCGATTGGGTTTTTGGCCTGCACGAGGAGAATTACCAGAAGACCCTGCCGATGAGATTCGGCGCATGGGAGAGATTAGAAGAGAATTAAATGAACTACGTCAAGAAAGTCGCCGTTTGCAAAATGAGAAGATTCTACGCAAGCGATTACTTAAAGAGAGATTAGCTGAATCTCGTCGTAAGCAGAAAGAGAATAAGGAGAAAAGAGAACAAGAAAGAATTGCTAAGGCAGAAGCTTGGCAAAGACGGAAAGAAACGGAAATCATTTATCTTGGGGAAGATGTTTCTGGAGGACTAAATTATACTGACTGCAATGAGGAGAGATTGAATTCCCAATTTTTACCTATCCTTGGTAATGGGAAACAAATTGCTAAGGCAATGGGAATTAGTGTAGGACAATTGCGCTTTCTGGCTTTTAATCGTAAAACTTCTACTGTTTCCCACTACATTCGTTTTAAAATTCCCAAAAAGACAGGTGGAGAAAGATTGATTTCTGCACCTATGCCTAAATTGAAACGGGTGCAATATTGGATTTTAGAGAATATTTTAGAAAAACTGCCCGTTCATGATGCGGTTCATGGGTTTAGGCGCGATCGATCTATCGTAACTAATGCCCGACCTCATGTTGGTGCAGATGTAATAATTAATTTCGATCTTCAAGATTTCTTTCCTTCTATATCTTATAAGCGAGTTAAGGGTTTGTTTCGTTCTTTCGGTTATTCGGAGGCTGCTGCAACTATCTTTGCTTTACTTTGTACGGAAGCGGAATTAGAAGAAGTAGAATTAGATGGCAAAACTTATTATGTTGCTTTAGACGATCGCTATTTACCCCAAGGTTCACCAGCATCCCCAGCTATTACTAATATACTTTGTCGTCGTCTGGATAATCGTTTAACTCAGATGGCGCAACAACAAGGGTTTATTTATACTCGCTATGCTGACGATCTCACTTTCTCTACCAATGTCGATAATCCTCGCATCTGTAATATTTTAAAAAATACCGATTCTATTGTTCGACACGAAGGCTTTCACATCAATCAAGCCAAAACTAGAATATTACGTAAAAGTAGCCAACAAGAAGTTACAGGTATTGTAGTTAACGATAAACTTAATATCGATCGCAAAACTCTCAAGCGTTTCCGCGCCACCCTACATCAAATTGAAAAACATGGCATTACTAACGCATCTTGGGGAAATAGTGATGATGTGATGTCTTCAATTCAGGGTTTTGCTAACTTTGTAGCTATGGTTAATCCTGCTAAAGGTAGACAATTTATGACTCAAATTCAGCGAATCAGAAAAGACTGTTTGTATAAGTCTTAACCCATTTTAGATTTAAAGATTATATGCTCGAGCTAAACTTTGAGGATTAAGTAAAAAAATAGGTGGCTGTTCTGGTAACTCAATAATTTCTTCGCTAACACAGTTAATATTTCCTCGGTCTAGATAAGCTTTAGGTAGTGTTTTAAAATTAGATTTAGTTACACGACGCATCACAGGTTGAGAATCAATAGGTAATCCTAGTAAATCTTGGGTTTGTCTATGAAGATTAATAATAACTAAATAACGTTGTTGTTCCCACTCTAACCCAGACAAGTCAGATTCCGCAGTATCTACAAGATCGGATGATGACAAATCCTGAAAAATAAATTTAGCAACATCAATAACTATAATTTCTTGCTCCTCATAGGCAGTAATACTTACTCCTGTTCCTTGAGGATCGCCATAGACTTTTCCTAAAGGAATTACTTTTTGTATTGCTAAAATAGGTAAAGCAAACCATTCTTTGCGTAAACAAAATGTAATTATTTGTTCGGTAGTTTCGGTCTGAACAGCAGCAAAACGCCGAGAACGGAGAGTAGAAAAAATAGCCATAAGCAAATTAAGCTAAATAATTTAAGTAAAAGACAACTAAACTTTAAAAGTATTGACAGAAGACTCTAATTTTTGCGCAATTTTGACCGTTTCATCGAGAGAATCGAATACATTGCGAGAAGCAACAGAAGTACGCTGAGATACTTGCGCAACTTCCTGCATTAATTGACTTACTGCTTGAGAAGTTTGAGCTTGAGAACTAGTAGCACCAGAAATAGATTGAAGTAGTCGATCGATCTGTTGGGATACTCTGGCAATATGATCGAGACTTCTTTTAGTATCTTCTACTAATCTAGTCCCTTCTACTACCTGAGATGTACCCAGTTCCATCGCTGCCACTACATCGGCGGTTTCTTCTTGAATTGTTTCGACAATTTCTTCGATTTCTTTGGTAGCTTCGGCAGATTTGACCGCTAATTCGCCTACCTCTTCGGCAACTACTGCAAAACCCCTTCCTTCTTCTCCCGCACGGGAGGCTTCAATACTAGCGTTAATTGCCAGCATATTAGTTTGCATGGCAATTTGATTAATTAAAGAGATTACCTTAGAAATTTCTTGGGAAGACTCTCCTAACCGTTTAACCTTTTTAGCTGTGGCTGCTACTGTTTCTCGTAATTGTAAAATACTTTTTACTGTTTGCTCGATCGCTTCTCCACCTATCTGGGCACTCTCAGAAGCACTTCGAGATACCTTGGCTGCTTGTCGGGCATTACTGGCTACTTCTTGAATAGAACCGGTCATGGTTTCCAAAGCACTGAGAGTTTGATTAATTTGTTCTGCTTGATGTAGTGCTTCTTGCGCTACTTGTCCGATCACGTGTTCATTTTGTCCTACAGAAGAATTCACTTTCGTAGTAGTTTCTTTTACCTGAGTAATAATATCTCGCAAATTTTCGATAATAGAGTTAAAAAAGTCAGCAACAATACCAATCTGACCTTCGGTAATATCTGCTCTAACTGTAAGATCTCCCCCCGATACTCCTTCAATACTACTCAAAAAGCCTAATAATTCTGTCTGTATTAATTCACTATTTCGGCGTTCTTGTTCAAACAGCAAAGTTTGAGCTTGCATCTGTTCTTGAGAGGTCTGTTGCTGTTCTTTAATTAATTGCTGAATGCGTTCTGCCATCTGATTAATATTATTACCAAGCTGAACAAATTCTTTTTGTCCTTTGATGTCTAGGCGAGTGTCCAGTTCTCCTTGTTTTATTCGTGATAGGGCTCCTACAGTGTCCACAATGGGACGAGTAATATATTCACTTAAGTAAGCAGTTAAGAAAACTACTAGTAAAGTAGTTAGGCTAGCTCCTAATAATAAGATCGGTTGTAGTTGTTGAAAAGATTGAAAAGCATCATCACCATTACGCTTGATGAGAATACCCATAGAAGCAATGTACTGCTCTAGTTCTGAATTTTCTACTTGAGTAGATAAAGGAACATAGCTAATTAATTCTTTTCCTTGTCGGTCGTAGTGAATTTTGATGCCAGATTTTTGGGCTGAATGTAATTGAGCTATTTGAGGAAGGTTTTTGTTAATCGGCTCTAATATATAACTTGGGTTATCTTGTCGGTCTGTATTAACTCCAGCAAAGATAATTCCATCACTATTGACTAATTGCCATTGGTAAAGGTTTTTAGTCTGGTCGGCAAAAAGTTTGTCGATGTGTTTTTTGCCAATACGCAAGCTCAGGATACCGATAACTTTCCCCTTATTCTCATCTCGAACAGGTGCTAGATATTCAATAAAAATTTCCTGGCTATCGGCAGATAAACCTGGCTGATTTAAAATAATTTGCTTGGTTTCGAGGGCTTGTTGAAAAGACGGGCGATCGCTATACTTGCCAGTAAAAGGTTGATTCGATTTACTTTGGAAAAGAGGATTACCCTCAAGATCGAAGTAAACAATGCGATCGTAAACTTGAAAATTACGACTATATCTAGTTAAAACTTCTTGTTTTTGAGCAACAGTAGTAATTTTTCTTAAATCGGGGTTGGTAAAAATTGGTGATTCGGCTAAATTTCGTGCTTCCTTGAAGTGAGTATCCAGAAAACGAGCAAATCTTGCTGACATTAATTCGGTACGCTGTAATTGAGCTTGGCTGACTTGTTTTTGGGTAGAGTTTTGCCAACTACTATAGGCAAGAGTACCGACGATCGCCATAGGTACGACACCTATCATAAAAGAGAGGACAGCTATTTTGGTTTTTAAATTAAGTTGCTGCCAAAAGTTTTGCAGAGAAGATGATTTACTATAGTCATGCATAAAAATAAATACCTTAAATAATCAAATAATATTTATCAATAATTAGTCGATCTATCTATAGAGAAGGAGAATGTAAGATAGGAGATGTGACGATCGCCTCTGGGTCTAGCACTAGTAGAATCCTGTTTTTTTGTAGCAGACAGCCCTGGAGATAAGGAACGAGACCGGGAGTAACATTGCCGACAGGAGATTGAATTTCTTCCATTAATAATCTCACTACTCCTTTAATAGAAGGAACTACCAATCCTAAGGGAATTTGGTTAGCGCGAATAATAGCTAGGGAATATTGTTGTGCGTTAATGTCTACTGGTGGCAAACCTAACATTTGAGGAAAATTGACCACCCAAAAAATACGGCTGCGTTGATTGAGTACACCAATCACACATTCTGGCATATTAGGCATTGATGTTATTCGCTTACTGGCAACCGTCAATACTTCTTGAGTATTCTCCATCGACAATACTGCGGGAATATTTTGCCCTAGTTGCAACTGTAAGTAGGGTTGATGGATTTTGTCAGTTAAAAATTCTGTCGATTTTGCAGAAGTGTTCATTGATAAGTAATAATTAATAAATGTACAGGCAAAGGGCCCTTCGCCCCTACTCAATTAATTCTGAGAGAGTTTCTAATAACTTTTTCTCTTTAAATGGTTTACTAAAGTAGGCATTAGCACCTAAATTCATGGCTAATCGTCGATGTTTATCCCCACTTCTAGAGGTCAGCATAATAACTGGAATATTTTTGTAGACTGCGTCAGATTTAGCTCGACTGAGAAAACCATAGCCATCAAGACGAGGCATTTCAATATCGCAGATGATGGCTTGTACTGCTATTCCTGCTTGTAGTTTTTCGAGCGCATCTTGTCCATCTTTAGCTTGTTCTACTCGATAGTTAGCTTTTTCTAAGGTCATAGCCAGAAAACGACGAACATTAATCGAATCATCTACTACCATCACCGTATTTTTCTGAGGAATAGTGGTTGATGGAAGTTCGCCTATTAAGCTGCCCGTAGAATTACCTACAGAGGGACGGGGTAAACTGGGAGAAGCAGGAATATAACCATCATTTTCAATCCAATTTAACAGTGCGAGCGGATCGACTAGAGGCACAACTCGACCATCCCCCAAAATGGTACAACCAGTAAATCCTGGAGGCAGGGCTAAGTTTCCTTCTACCTGACGGATAGTCACTTCTTCTTCTTGCCAATAGCGGTCTACTTGAATACCAACTAAATCGTTGTTCTGAGCAATTATTAAGACAGTAGGTCGATCGATTAAGGGACTGGCTTCGCTATCGAGGTTGGATGTATTCCTAGCAGAAGGAAAATTAAGCCATTGATGCAAGCGAACCAAGCGCACCATAAACCCTTCCCAATTGAGAATTTCTGAGCCTACACTTTCGAGGATTAAATCTGGCTCTAGTACGAGCATTTCTTCAATAATGTTGGTAGGAAAAGCTAATAACATATCATTACTTTCCACCAACAAGACACGGATTACAGAAAGCGTAAAAGGAACACTAATAGTAAAAGTAGTACCGATGCCTGGTTCTGTATCTACTTGAATTTTGCCCTTAACTTGTTCTATGTTGGTACGCACCACATCCATGCCTACCCCTCTACCAGATAGATCGGTCACTCGATCGGCGGTACTAAAGCCAGGCTCAAAGATTAAGTCTAGTAAGTCATTTTTTTGTGCTTTGGCTAATTCTTCTTCGCTAATACCGATCGTGACCGCTCTAGCTTTAATTTTATCTAGATTAATTCCGCCACCGTCATCGCTAAGAGTAATAACTGTTTGGTTCCCCCGATAACTAGCACTAATAGTAATTAAACCTTGTTCTGATTTACCTGCTTGTAGACGAGTTTCTCTATCTTCAATACCATGGTCGAAAGCGTTGCGAAATAAATGAAGAAGAGGATCGTTGAGGACTTCTAGAATAGAGCGATCGATTAAGGTAGAGCCACCACGGACTTTTAACTGCACTTTTTTACCATACTGCATTTCCATATTCCGCAGTGCTAAAGGGAAACGACTAACTAAATCGGACAGAGGACGCATCCGCACTTTAGTAATGGTAGTCTGCATTTGTTTAGTGGTACGATTCAATCCCTTGGCATTTCGTTCTGTTTCTTCTAAATTGATTTCGATATCTTTAGTTACTTCTTGAATTTGAACTACCGTTTCCATCACTTCTTGAGATAGTAAGTGAATGTCACTGTAGGAGTCCATTTCTAAACTATCAAAATACTCTGGTTTTGAATTAAGAATAGAAGGATTAAAGGTTGTGTGAGTAGCCTGAGTAGCAAATGCTCCTCTAGATTTAACGCCGATGGCTTCTGTGCCTACTTTGTCGTAAGCAATTCGCAGTTGAAAGTTAGAATGTTCGAGATTTTTAATTCTTTGACTGAGAAGATTGACCAGATTGCGCAAACTATGCAAACGCAAATTTAAACCATTTCTTTCAATCGAAATTTCCCCAAAATAGTCGCTTAGTTCTTCTAGTTGTTGGACAGAAACTCTAATGGTATTGTCGGTAGTAGAGTTATTAACTACAGTTTCTGGAGTAGAAATTACGGGAGTTGGCAGCTTTTGAGTAGAAACTAGGTCAGCATCATCTGTCGAAGTAGTTAATTCTTGTGAGCCAGATTCTTCTAGTAAATCAGCTGTGGCATCTTCAAAAGCAGCAAATATGTTTGATGCTTCTTCTATGTCTAAATCTATATCTAAATTTTCTGGTGGGACGAAAGAGGCGATCGAATCATAATCAGCTATTTCATCGAACTTGGCAGCCTCAAAATTGTTATCTTTTGCCAACTCAAAATCGGTCGATTCTGTATTAGTTAAATCTAATGAAGTGGCTAAAACATCTGTCTGACCGATTAAAACTAGAGCTTGCGATCGCCTCCACTCTTGTAATGCTGCCTGGGCAATTTCTTCTAACTGCTCTGGATTTGTTTCTAAATGCTCGATGACTGATTGACAAAGACTACTAAAAGCTGGTAATTCTAGTATTTCTCCTAAACCGCTCAATTCTGTGGCGGTGGTTAACAAATACTCTCTTAAAGTTGTTGGTTCAAAATTAGCTAAGTGTGACTCTAGTTGTTGCAGAGATTCTTCTACTTCTGTTTCAAAAATGAGGGTACTCATATCTTCCCCCATATCCGCAGATAACAAAGCAGCTTCATCTTCTGGGTTCGGTTCTCCCAAAAGTTGATGAAGTCGATCGAAGATGGGACTAACACTACTATCTAACCACTGGCGATCGATGTCTACCTGCTGTCGATTGTAACTGGCGATTTGACGAAGAGATTTAACGCTTTCTAGTAATAGACTTTCTAAACTATCATTAATAACTTCTGTTTTGCCGATTTTCAGGACTTTGAAAAAATCTTCTAAACGATGAGCTAAATCGCTTAGTTCTTCAAAACCCATCATGGCTGCTCCACCTTTGATCGAATGAGCATCTCTCAACACACTATCCATCTGTTGAGAATTAACATTGCCAGAGCCTAATCCTAGCAGTCTTGACTCAATATTATCCAAATATTCTTGGGCTTCTTCCAGAAATTGAAGTCGTATCTGAAGTTCTTTATCCTCTGACATTTTGCCAACCTAACTTAAATTAATCAATCAAACTTCGATATTGCCTAACTGTCATCAAACCTACTATTTCGGTTAATTCTCCTCGTCAATTTTGAAAGTACCTACTGATGCTTGTAGTTTTTGGGCAACTGCTACCGTTGCGTCTAAAGAAGAAGATACTTCCTCAGATGCAGAAGAAGTTCGTTCCGATACTTGAGCAATCTCTTTCATTAAGTGCGTTACCACTTGAGAAGTTTCTGCTTGAGATACGGTAGTTTCAGAAATAGATTGAACTAGTCGATCGATTTGGTAGGATACGGTTAAAATTTGCTCTAAGCTTTGCTTGGTTTGTTCTACGAGGTTAGCTCCTTCTCCTACTTGAGTGTTGCCCACTTCCATTGCTGCCACAACCTGAGCAACTTCTTTTTGAATAGTAGTAATAATGCTACCTACTTCTTTAGTTGCTTGAGCAGACTGAGTGGCTAGTTCGCCAATTTCTTCTGCTACTACGGCAAATCCTCGCCCTTCGTCCCCTGCTCTAGCTGCCTCAATACTGGCGTTAATAGCTAATAGGTTAGTTTGCATGGCAATTTGATTGATTAGAGAAATTACCCGGGAAATTTGTTGGGAGGCTTCCCCAAGACTTCTTACTTGATCGGCAGTCTCAGAAATAGTTTCTCTTAGCTGTAGAATACTATTTACCGTGCGATCCATACTCTGACCGCCTGTTTCTGCTGTATCCGAAGCAATATTAGCGACTTTAGCTGCTTCTCGAGCATTATTAGCTACAGCTTGAATAGAACCAGTCATTCGTTCGATCGAAGCCAGAGTTTGACTAATTTGCTCTGCTTGTTGTCGTGCTTCTTCTGCTAGTTGATTCATCGAACCTTTATTAGTGCCAATAGAACTATCGACTTGGTCGGCAGATTCTTTTACCTGTTTAACAATGTCTCGTAAGCTTTCAATAATTGAGTTAAAAAAGTCGGCAACAATGCCAATTTCACCTTCAACAATTTGAGAACGAACAGTTAAATCCCCACTAGATGCACCTTCTACGTCTCCTAATAATTGAACTAATTCTTGTTGTAAACTTTCATTTTTTCTTTGCTGTTCTTGAGCCAGCATTTCAGCTTTCTGCCGTGATTTTTCTAATTCTTTAAGGGAAGTTTCTTGTTGTTGTAGTAACTTTTTAACTTGTTGCACCAGGTTATTGAAACTAACAGCTAAAGTTTTAGTTTCGATCGCTCCTACTGGAGTAGCGGTAATATTTAAATTTCCTGCTGCCACTTCTTCTGCTTTAGTAGATAGATCTCTTAATGGGGAAGTGATCCGACTAGAGATGAATATAATTAAAATAGTGGCAATTATAGTCAAGATAACTGCCGTAGTAATAAAGATAATAATAAATTCACTACCAGCACTTGCTATCTCTTCTTGTGACATAGAAACAATTGCTGTTAATTTCGTTTGCGGAATAGTAGTTATTTTATATTGTCTACCTCGATCCGCAAGAGATATAGTCAATATCTTATGCCCTGTTTCTGACAAAACATCTTGTATCTCTAGTTCATTTATTTTTGTATCTTGACTAATTAAAGATTTTATTAGAGAAGCAGAAACATTTCTTTTTTGTGCAGCTTCATTAATAGTATTTAGAACGTAATTAATATTTTTATTGCTATAAAATATCTCATCTTGTTGAGTACCTTCAGAATCAATGGTAGAAATTAAATAGCCTGTTTTTCCATCAATAATTTGTATTTTTTGAGAACCAATTATACCACTATGTTGGAGAAATATTTCTACTAACTTAAGATTATCAACAGAGAATAAAACTCTAACTATACCCAGAAAATCTTGAGATTTGGGGTCTTTAATTCTATAGGTAAAAGGTATACTAAAAGCATTAGAAAAGGTATCAAATCCAGGTGTACCGATTACTAAATCTTGATTCTTCCCCTGCTGCCACCAATCTTCATCTCGCTGTACAAAGTCTGAAGTTCTTTGATTGTAGGCAATATTCAATCCATTTTTCTCCGTAACCATAATTTCTAGGAAACTATGATTATTAGCGATCGCTCTGAGATATTGGTTTAAATCTGAATTGGGCTTAAGTAGTTTAAGATTGCGAAAACGTTTTTCTAATTCCGTTATACTTGCCGTAGTTAATTTTTCTTTTAAAGCATATTCTCCACCAGAACGAACAGCATTAATAATATAGGGATTTTCTCCTATTGTTGTCGTAATTTCAGACGTTTTTGTCAGTAACTGACTGACAATCTCTGCTGTTAATAAAGACTTATCTTGAAGTTCTTTCTGAACTTTTTTCTCTGAATTTTGACGGATGACAATATATCCAGTTGCCATAGCCAAAATTAGAGAAATTAGTACCGTTGGTATTAATGTTCGTAATAATTGGAGACGAATAGTAATACCTTTTTGCTGTGCAGCTCGCTTACTTAAATCTAGAGTATTCAGAGTGTTTCTCTTATTTTTTGTAACTGTTTTCTGCTGGTCTGGTTGAGAATCAATTTGAGTCATAATAAATAAAATAATTCAACTAATTCAGCATCAAAAATATTCTTCGCTCTAGTAAAGCTAATTAACAGCTACAGATTTAACAGCTTGAATAATTTGTTCCTCAGTAAAAGGCTTGGTAAGGTAGATATTTGCTCCTTGTTTCATTCCCCACATTCGGTCTATATTTTGATTTTTAGACGTACAAAGTACAATAGGCAAATTTTGAGTAACAGGATTTTTCTTTAAACTTCGACATAATTCAAAACCATTCATTTCGGGCATTATTACATCAGTAACAACTATGTCTGGTTTTTGATTTAATGCTTTTATTAAAGCATCTTTACCATTATTAGCTTCAACAACTTGATATCCACTTTTACGTAAATAGTTACAAATTAAATCTCTAGTGGAGGGGGTATCTTCTACTACCAGAATTGTCAACATAATTAATTTTTTTCCTCAAATTGATATTTTTATCTGAATTAAATTAGCTCAAATACTTAAAGACCATGCTAAGCAAATCTGATTGGGTAAAAGGTTTAGTCATGTAATCAGTTGCTCCTGCTATTCTGGCTTTAGCTCTATCTATTAGTCCTTTATTACCTGTTACCATAATAATTGGTGTATTTTGAAAAGCCGAATATTTTCTAATTAGAGAGCATAATTTATATCCATCTATATTGGGCATACCTACATCCATTAAAATCAAATCTGGCTCGATCCTAATAATTTTCATTAAAGCTTTTAATGGTTCGGTAATTGGAGAAACAGAAAACTCATCTCTTGATAAAAATCTACTGATTTCATTGAGAATAGTTGGACTATCATCAATACAAACAATTTTCCATTGTTTTTGTTTGATATTGGAGTTAGAAAAATCAGGAAAATTAATATTGTCTTGGTCTCGATCGCCTTCTTGTTTGACAGCGTCTTGTCCATTTTGATTGTTTATAACAGAAATAAAAGGTAATCGATCGAGAGGAGATTGAGGCTCTCTAATAATAATTTTCTTTTTAATTATTAAAGGATAAATTTTTTTCGCTAATTCCAGTTCATCTTGATTTAATAATGCAGCTAGTTGTCTAAAATTAAATCCTCGCAGGATTTTTCCTAATTTTTCTTCTTCTGGTTTACTTCCCGACTTAGTAAAAAAATAAGGACGTTGATAAGAAGATAGGATATGAGGAGATAAAGATTGCCAAATTTCTAACCTTTTCTGACATTTAGAAATTATTGAAGATAACTCTATGCTAGAAATCGGTGGGGTCAAAATAATATCTGAGATGAAATTATTTTGAGATTCTTCTTTGATTAATAAATAAGACTCAAAAACTTCCTGAATCAATCTTTGAATTAATAATTCTGCTTGTCGTTCGCTTAAATATTTTTCGGCTAATAACCAAGCAATTGCCTCATGATCTTTAGGTTGTTCGACAAAATTATTTTCTTCTTCATCAAATAATAATCTTAATTGCGAGCGAATTTCATTGTTGACTGTTAGTATTTCTTGACTTAGACGACGTAAATGACGTTCTAATCGTTCAAAAGGTTCTAGAGAATGAGTTGCATAAGTTATTTGACCATTATTTAAGTAGATGAAAAAATGAAAAGATTTATAAGCTACTTTAAGACATCCATCTACTCGCTCGCTACATAATGTTGTCAGTAAATTAAGAGCGGGAGGAATTGCGTAATTTTCTATATTACCTCTAGCGTTAGAAGCTATTTGATTCATAATTGATTTTTCCCCAGAGGTTAATATGACTAGATTGATTATGTAATTAATTAGCTTAGTAATATTGGTTTTTTCGAGATATAAAGAATTGAAAAATAAATAATACTACGGCAACTAATTTTTAATTACTAGGTATAAACAACATAGCCAAATAAATATTTATTGGAGAGTGACATCAATATAGTTCCCGAAAATCCAGGAAAATTAACATTGCTATGATTAATTTCAATAAGTTGACGAAGTCACCGTTACTCCGCCTTTTAACGTATGTATGAAGGGATAGAATCGTCAAACAATAGGTTAAGATTTATTATGACTTTTTGTCCTTACACTCAACTCGATATCTTAAGCTGCGCTTTTGTTTATATACTTTGAAAGTTCTTAAGAGGAGGTAACTTCCCGCTCGAGATATTTAGAAATGATATTAAGAATTAATTGAGTTTCCAGGGATTTATCTAATAATTCAGAACAGCCAACCATTTTGGCTTTAACTTTATCAATTAAATTGATGTTGTTAGAGAGAATGACTATAGGTGTGTTTTGAAAAAAAGATAGTTGTCTTAATTGAGAACAAAGCTCATAGCCATTAAGTTCTGGCATAAGTAGATCGATAAAAATTAAATCTGGCTTGAGCGCGAGTAAAACAGCAAGAGCACGTAAAGGGTCTCGTTCTGCTTTAAAATCATAACCTGCCTGAGTTACTATATTTTTCAAAGTTTCACAAACAGAAGCACTTTCGTCAATACACGCAATTACAGGTTTTTTTCTTTCCCGTGACATAAACCTAGATAGGTCTGTTGTTTCCATTTCTGAAACGGGAAAGTATAATTCTTCTGTATTTGTAGGGGTAGAAGATTTTTCTACTTCTCGATCGATAACTATAGGAGTATTAATATCTGGTATCTCTATTAGTTCTAAAAATTTTAGTTGAAGATAAGGCATGAGGGAACGAGTCATCATTAGCACGTCTTTTCGTTTCTGTAGTGCTAAGTCTCGTAAAGTATGTTTTCCGTCTAACAATCTGGTTAAAGCTTGATAAGTTTTGGGCGAAGTACGCTCTTTTAATTTTTTTGGTTCTTTAATGATAGGCACAAAGTTGGGCGATATATCTTCTAAATTGGCTTGTTGCCAAGATTGCCAAAGTTTCCAAGCTTCGATAATCTGTTGCTCGGAATCAATCATGGCTAATGGTTGAGAAAGATATTTTTCTTGTGGTTGAATTTGATAAGTGATTTCTTTAGCTTGAGTAATGTCAAAAATTACTTCAGTCGTGATTCCGCGAATCATCTTAGTTACATCTTCACGATTTGCTTTTTCTTTTTCTACCCAAAGAAACAATAAAAAGTAATCCCAACTAATTTCAATACTATTACTTGTAAGATTGTCAAGCGATTCTAGTTCTGCTTGTAAGTGATAAGCTATTTGTGGTAAGTAGGCAACTAAATTTCTACGCCACCTTCTTGTATTATGAGTCCCACCTCTGACATAGACAATTCTGCCTAAATAAAGAAAGAAAGTCCATATTCTCTCTTTTGTATCTTCAATGATAAGCTGACCACTAAAACAATTTTGTTTTAAGCCTTGAAACAACCTAATTTGCTTTGAGGCTACAAAGTCTTTAATTGATATTAGATAAGGATTACGATCGCTACTCATCCTTGCTGCGTCTCCACTTGCCGTTGTTTGCCTCAAGTTGATGGGGATAATGCGACAATCTTAGCATAAGAAAATTGAGGTTTATTTTGCCTAAAGCTTCTGTGGATTTGAACAATTTTTCTGTTTTACAAAACCATCTAGGTTGGGGGAAAATTCAAACGGAAGAATTTTTGGATAGACAGGTTAATTCATTGATAGCTATGAGACGATCGATTTATCAAAACAAGAGTCAACTTTTGCAACAACTAATGCAAAAAGCAGGTATTGCTAGTGTACGGGAGTTAAGTAAGATTGCTGGTGTACCTGAGTTGCAATTAATTAAACTACAGTATGGTTTGCTACCAAAGTTACCTTTGGAATTCACTTTAAACGTAGCCTCTGCTTTAAAAATCTCAGTTAATCAGTTTATTGAAACTTTTATATCTTCTTCAACAAATTTCGATCGCCAGCCTCAAAATAATGATAGTGTTCGGAAACTAGAATTATTACAGCAAGAATATCAATCTCTAGAACAACAACTCGAACAGCAAAAAGAATCTCTAGCTGCCTTAGAATCACTACAAAAGGAATATCAACGTCTAGAACAACAACTCGAACAGCAAAAAGAATCTCTCCATCAAGAGTTTCAACAAGAAAGCTTGCAAGTATTAGAATCTTGGTTGTTACAATGGCCTACAGCTATAGCCATAGTGCAAAAAAATCCTAAATTGCCAGCAGGAAGAATATTACCCCTAATTAAGCCGGTAGAACAGTTGCTAGAGAAATGGGGATTAGAATCGATCGCCTCAGTGGGGGAAGAAGTTCCTTATAATCCTCGTCAACATGAACTGATTAAAGGTATATCAGAAATTGGCGAGCCAGTTAAAGTGCGTTATGTGGGCTACAAAAAAGGGGATAAGTTACTCTACAGGGCTAAAGTAAGTGCGATCGACAATTCCGAAAAATCAAATTAATAGCTAGAGAGAGGATTTAACCAACGAATAATTTCTCGATTTAATCGGGATAAATCGCGAGATAATCCTTGTTTAAACCATTGTCCAATGGCATCAAAAGGACTAAAAGTATCCCCCATTTGCCATTGAATATCTTGAGAGAGGGGAGTCAAATGATTGCCAGGCAAAGTAAGTAAAGCAGTCATTTGCGGAAATCTTTGTTCTAAAACAGGATTGAGATTGATGGTTTGATCGATATCGTCGCGATCGAATTTAATTAAGAGATTACGACGAACTTCGTAGTTACTAATAATTAATTTATTGGTTTCTCCTGGAGAAGGGGTAAATTCTACATCAAAAGCAGGAGTAATATTCAATTGAAATTGTTCTAGTAAGGGAATAGCACGACGAGCAGGATAGTTATTGTAAGAAATAAGAATATTACCAGCTCTTTCGACTTTAAATAAACTACCAATAAGGAGGTGGATTTTGCAGCCTAAACTATGTCCGACACCATAAATAGGTAAGTAGCGTTTGCCTAGAGCATTAGTTTTTTGTAGGCGGTCTATAATTGTTTCAAAGCGGTTTAAGACTTCAAGAGCGATCGCGCCATGATCGAAAGTGTTGAGAAAAGGAGTAGCCACAATAGCATACCCCTCTTTACCAAGTTGTTCGAGAAGAGAACGATAAGTTATTTGTGGGGCAGTCGCGACGAATGCTCCTCCTAAAAAGTGGACAATTCCGATGATTTCTCGACTAGGGAGGTATATCCAGCCTCCCGAAATTTCTTGCCAATCCATTTTCAGTTTTCAGTTAATTGTTTTGCTTTCTTCATTTTTTATCCTTATCGCGAGTGTAGCGGTGTTTAACCCCTTCGGGAAAATAATCTGGATCGCCAAAGGGAAGTAGCGTTACTTGGGGTAAATGATTTTCTGGAGAAACATAGTTAGCAAATTCACTATTGAGACGTAGTAATTGAGTATAAAGGGAAAAGGCGATCGCTTTTTCTTTTTCTGGACTAGCTGTTATGGTTGGAGCTAATTCTACAGTTATAGACAAACTAGAATTTTTATCTTCATCCTGTTTCACTTCCATGACAAACTTGCCCGTTACCCAATCTCTAATACCTGGTTGTTCTAAGCCAACCATCACATTTTCTGGATAAATATTGGCACCATAGTAAGAAATAGTAAAATGAGAACGACCAAAAACATAGACAAAAGGAAAAGGATAGACTCCCCTCTCACCGATCGCTTTTAACTCTTTTTCGGGGTCAAAACCTCGATCGCGTAAAAACTCCATCATAGTTGAATAAGGAATAATTCCTCCGCGATCCGATATATGATAACGAATTAGAGGAATGCCATTATCTCCTGAAAACAATAGCGTTCCGTCTTGAGTTTCAAAAAAACGACTGGTAGGATCGTATTGGACTAAAGTAGGTAAGCGGGATTCGCCAAATAGACTTTTAGCTGCTTCAGCATTTTGAGCTAAAAAACGACGAATACAAATACTGAGAGGAGTTTCATTTCCTAGTACCCCTGCATCTGCTGTTCCGTAAAGAGAAGCAGAATCATAATAATAATTAGTCGAACCTATTCTTTCACTTACTAATGTGCGCCACTCTTCACTAAAAACCTCCCCCGCCATCACTAATTTAACGGCATATTTTGACCACTTAACACCTTCTGCTATTCCGGTATCTATCACATCTTTCAGGAAAGGTGGATATCCGAGTAAGACAATTTGATCGAATAGAGGAGCTAAATCTCGAACAATACGGAATATTTCTGCCTTGTTATTACCAGGAGTCGCAACAATAATTGGATAGTCTTTGGCAGCTAGATGACGACAACAGTTAGCCGTATACATTCCCCCTACCCAAGTACCCAAACTAAAACAAACAATGGCTAGCGTAGTACGATTATCCGCTTTGAAGCTATGATAAAAAATTTGTTCAAATCTAGTGGCAATTTCAAACTCATCACTTAAAAAACGGGGCCAAAAAGTGGGTTTTCCTGTCGAACCAGAAGAAACAGCGACTAAATCGCAATTTTCTAAATGTCCGTGGCGACACAAACAAGGTAAAGGATAATTTTGCAGGTAATTTGTTTTGTTAAGAAGAGGAAGGGATTGAAAATCTTCAAAAGTATTAATTAATTCTGGGTCTATTTGCTGTTCTGCCAAAAATGCTTTGTAAGCTGGGACATCGGCAGCCACCTCTTGACATAATTTTAAGATTGCTTGTTCTGCATCCGTATTAAGCGAATGCCGTAGCTTAGTTTCTAGAGGTGTATTGAGAAAAGTTTGAAAAGTGGCAAGCGATCGCTGTTTTTTAGTTTCTGTCATACCTTATATCAGCATGCGACTGTTTGGTTCGATCTTGATTGGGGAACACCAGTAACGGTGACTGCTAACTATTTTGGCATAGCTGCCAATAGGAAAGAATTTTTTGGATGAATCGAGCGATCGATGACAAATCTTCGGGTAAAATGCTTCAAGATATCTATTAAATTACTAACTTTCGGAGAGATTTCGTGGATTTATCCCTTATTCCTGCTCAACCTAAACCCGGTTTAATCAACGTTTTAATTGAAATTCCCGCAGGTAGTAAAAATAAATATGAATTTGACAAAGATATGAATGCTTTCGCCCTCGATCGTGTTTTGTTTTCTTCTGTTCAATATCCTTATGACTATGGCTTTGTACCCAATACTTTAGCTGATGATGGCGATCCTTTGGACGGTATGGTGATTATGGACCAACCTACTTTTCCTGGGTGCGTTATCGCTGCTAGACCCATTGGTATGTTAGAGATGATCGATGGTGGCGATCGCGATGAAAAAATTCTTTGCGTCCCCGATGCCGATCCTCGTTACAAAGATGTAACGTCTCTTAAAGATATTTCTAGTCATCGTCTAGATGAAATAGCTGAGTTTTTTAAAACTTACAAAAACTTAGAAAAAAAAGTAACTCAAATTCTTGGTTGGCAAGATATCGACAAAGTTGCACCTTTAATTGAAGAGTGCGTCAAAGCCTATAAATAACTAATTAATAAGACTTTAATCATTAAGGGCGGATAGCTAAATGCAAACCGCTCTTAAATATTGATTAAACTAGAATGAAAACTGAGTGTTACTGAAAACCATGATGATCGAAAAGTCAACTACTCGTCACATCCGTATTTATACGGCAGAAGTAATAAATAACGAATTAGTACCTAATGATAAAGTTCTGACCCTAGATGTCGATCCAGATAACGAATTTAATTGGAGCGAAGAGAGTTTACAGAAAGTTTATCGTAAATTCGACGAACTAGTAGAAAATAGTAGTGGTCAAGAGTTAACAGAATATAATCTCCGCCGTATTGGTTCAGATTTAGAGCATTTTATTCGTTCTCTCCTTCAGAAAGGAGAAATTAGCTACAATCTCGGCGCCCGTGTCCGTAACTATAGTATGGGCTTACCACGGGTTGAAAGTACTGAAACTGAAGGTAAATATATTTAGCTATCAGCTATTAGCTATCAGCTATCAGTATTAATTTATCTACTAGTAGCTGATAGTCAAAAGAATATCTTTCATTCTCGATTCTTCTGCTCACAAAATCATAACTTGGAACTCCGTTCGCGTAAGCCACTACCTAAGGTCTCTCCGAACTTTGAATTCATGTGATTCATCGCTGCCAAGGCAATTGCTTCTGGTAATATGCGATGTTCTTGCTGTTGTATTCTGGCATGGAGCGTTTCTGAGGTATCATCTGGCAAAACAGGTACAGCAGCTTGCATTAAAATTAACCCACTATCAACTTCTAGGCTAACAAGATGTACTGTGCAACCAGTAATTTTTACTCGAGCATCCAAAGCTTGTTCTATGGCTTGGAGCCCCTTAAAACTAGGTAAAATACTGGGATGGATATTAATTACTCGATTGGGAAATCCATCTAACAAGACCTGAGTAACTATTCGCATCCAACCTGCCATTACTACCCATTCCACTCCATATTGTTTTAGAGTAGCCACAATCTCTCTGTCCAAAGTTTCTCGCTGCTTATATTGACGGTGATCGAGTAAAACTGCGGGTATATTCCATTTTTCTGCTCGCGATCGAACTTTAGCTTGAGGATTGTTATAAATTAAGACTTTTATTTTTGCATTGAGCTTATCATCAGCAATAGCTTGGGCAATAGCCTCAAAGTTAGTACCACTTCCAGAAGCCATTACTCCTATTTGTATGGGTTTATCTATTTCCAGATTGGCAGATGACAAATCAGGAGAAATTAACACCTTAGAATTATCTTCAATAATATTTTGTTTACTCATGTCAAAAAACATAGCATAGGTTTTTTAAGATTTTTCTGAGATTTTTAAAATCCTCCAATCCTTTCCCTATCATGGTTTACAAAGATCTGAGCCTAGAAAAAAATATTTTTTAAAAAAAAATTAGTCAAAAGGGGTTGACAGTTCTATGTAGTTAGAGTACATTGGTAAATGCGCGGTTGAGGGGGAAGCCCCCAAGACAACGCCCCGAACCTAGAAAAATCAATAGTTTGAAGGCTATCACAACTTTTTGATACCTGGTTAGAAAAAAATTATAAACCATCCTTGTTAGCAAGGAAAATCAATCCAAGATAAAAACTCTTCCAACGAACTACGAAACCCAAGTAGGGGAGAGAATTTATCACCATGGAGAGTTTGATCCTGGCTCAGGATGAACGCTGGCGGTATGCCTAACACATGCAAGTCGAACGAAGTCTTCGGACTTAGTGGCGGACGGGTGAGTAACGCGTGAGAACCTGCCTCCAGGCTGGGGACAACAGTTGGAAACGACTGCTAATACCCAATGTGCCTAGCGGTGAAAGATTTATCACCTGGAGAGGGGCTCGCGTCCGATTAGCTAGTTGGTGGGTTAAAAGCCTACCAAGGCGTCGATCGGTAGCTGGTCTGAGAGGATGAGCAGCCACACTGGGACTGAGACACGGCCCAGACTCCTACGGGAGGCAGCAGTGGGGAATTTTCCGCA
>JASJDJ010000079.1 GCA_030065635.1 Xenococcaceae cyanobacterium MO_188.B32 | reverse complement strand
AATTTCTTGGAGACAAGCTCAGTAACGTTCTTTTTCTTCTGGAGTCATGGTTCATTAACAGGTAACTCATCTAAGTCTATTGTCTACCCTGTCAGCTGCTCATTTCCCCTAATTCTCCCTAGGAATATTTTCGCGGAACCTATTTGCGAAAATACTTCGCTTCTATATTTTTGCACATTTGAGATACTCCCAACGATTGTTGACCTGGATGCAGGAACATACCAGTAATGCTCTGATGATTGCCACAGTTAACCGCATACAATTACTGCCGTCTGAGATTAAGAGGAGGTTTGATGATGGCGGGATATGGTTTGTCGATTTGCCTCATAGGGGAGCAATTAGGGATATTTTCTTGATTCATCTGGCTAAATATTTTCCCTCTCAGTTTGCCGATGGAGGAGATCCTTGGTCAGAGCGAGATTGGTATCGTTTGCTCAGGGGATATCAGGGTTCGACACCAGTAGAGATAGCAAATGCCGTAACCCGATGCGCTACTGAGTTTTACTGTAACCTAAGCGATGAGGAGAGGCGGGAAGCTGCTGTTATTCCTACGGTAAGTATAGAGGGGTTGCTAGGTCAACTTTCCCAGTTTAATAAAGCATCAATTCGCGATGCTGAAGATTTACAGGCAATTCGCAACAAAGCCTATTACGCTCGCCCCGCTGGTTCGGAAGATAAAAGTGAGTATGCAGTAGTCAAGCAAGAGCTGTTTGAGTATCAAGGGCATTATTTAGAAGCTGGGTAATCGCGATCGCACATGATAGGGTAAGTCAGCGCAAGTCTAGTAATTCCAATGATTGAGAGAGATGAATTGATTTTGGAGAGGGATTTGAGCAGCTTCTAAATTAGCGATCGCCTTAACGATATCTTGACGACTCTTTTTTTTGAGGGGGTTAGCTTCTTTTTATTTCATGCAGTTACGATCGCTTTTCTAAAATTACCAGGGCATCATATCGATAGGAGTACCCATAAAATTGGAAACGGGAGTATAAATATCGACATCAACCTCTGGCACTCTAATTGAGGTGATTAAGGAGTAACGAGCCTTATTGTTATATTGTTCGAGATATTTCTTTTCTTTCCACCAGCCACCAATAGGAAATACGGCAATCGCATCTCTCTGTGCCAACTCAGCAGCAGTTCCCGACCAAATATCGCAGTGTCAGTAGATGGAAAAGTTTTTAAAAGAGGCGATCGCCACCTCATAAGTTGATTTATCATCTCCATCGCCATAGTACTAATGTTTTAGCTCCCGACTAATTATAACTGTTGCTTATTAGCTTATCGGCTTAAAATTTTGCTTATATATACTCTGGATATTTTTCCAAGAAAATTGTTAAATCAAGCGAGAATATTTAGAGAGTTATTAAGTAAAAAAATTGACAATTAAAACTGAAAAGCCCGTTTTAACTGATAAAGAAACATTAAAAGAAGTTATTGACTGTTTGAGAGAACATATACCAATTAAGACTCAGGGAGCTTACAATCCAGAAAAATTATATCAGATGATAGTAGGGGCAGCCAGTCAGACTGATACTATAGAAAATGCGCCTAAGAAACTAAAAAAATCTTGCACTGGGAGAAATATTAGATATCATCTAATAAATAATTTTGAGAGTTTTCCAGAATTAGAAACTCAACTCAATCAAGCATTAATAAGTAAGCTACCACGTCGAATAAGGAAAAGAAAACACAAACTGGCTATAGACCTCAATCTAATTCCTTACTATGGAACACCGACAAAAGACTAACTATAGCAATTATTGGAGTAAAAAAAAGCTATACATCTGTAGCAATTATCACTTATCTTTTGGATAAACTAAAATCTTTAAACCTAAAATTTAAAAGACTATATTTAGATAGAGGGTTTTACAGTGGTTCAGTAATAAGGTGGCTAATGGCTTTAGATATACCTTTTATAATGCCAGCTATTAGAAACGGTAAAACTGGGGGAATTAATCAGTATTTAAAAGGTAAAAAGAGTTATAAAACAACTCATACTATGAATAAAGGGAAAGAATGGAATAACCTTTTCCTCTCTGGATTCTTTGCTTGCCCTCGAATGGGGGTAAATATCGCCAAGGAAAAAGAGGCAAATATGGAATTGAATATTTAGCTTACGTCGTTTATAAAGTAGATATAAGATTGAATTATATTCATCGAGATTATCGAAAAAGATTTGGAATCGAAACTAGTTACCGCCTCAAAAACACTTGTCGCCTTAGAACTACTACTAAAAATCCAATAATTAGATTACTATATGTAGGAATTTCATTTGTAATAGTTAATATTTGGATTTATATTTTATGGAATAAAATATCTAAAGTTAGACGAGGTGGACGCTTGGTTTATCATCATTTGTTTCCTTTAAAACAAATGAAGCGCCTTTTTATCGAACGCAGTAAATCGAATTTATGAAGTGAGAGAAATAGTCTATATTCCCGATGGTTAGTTAAGAGTTTAAATGGTCAAAAAAATCTAATTTTACTGCTGGAAAATCGAGAGCTAACGCCCCGTTTGCAGCAGGAGCGACGCTTACGGGAGAACTTTGGTCAAAATATGCTCGACCAGCTGATATTTCTGGAAAAAACTGACATCTAACCCCTCAATTCTTTTCGAGTAAATATAAGTAGAAAATATTCTCACTCTTGTAATAGTTTTATCCCCCAAATATTTAGCTTCTATTACAACTCAAATTATGTCAGACTAACTTTATAAGGAATGCTTATATTAATTGCGCTTCTTTTAGAACATTAGTACTGAGAATTAAGCGAAATAAAAATCAATGAGGGGTTGGCGATCGCCTCTTTCAAAAACTTTTCCATCTACTGAGTGTAGCGAACCGCGATTCCTGATTTTTTGACCCAAAAACCAATTACCTTCTTCAGATCTATCTTCGTAAGACTGACTTTCTTGTTCGTCCCGAACAGCTTTGTTAATACGCCATTTAAAATCGTTTACTGTTTCTGAAGCCCTTTTAACTTTAAAACGCAAGCCATGAGAAGCGTAACGATGACGTGCGCCATATCCTCGTTCGCCTGGATTTGGTTCAATAAAATAGGCAAGAGTAAGTTTTAGTTCTACGTATGTTGCACCTAGACTTTCTAGCTTTTCTTTGGGCCAAGGCAATACGTGTAGTTTCATGTCCTTGGTTTTGACTCTGTTATTTTCTAGATGATAGGGTTGAAGCTCATCTTCAGTAATTATAGTCAGGTCATTTTTAGCACTCAACAAAGCTCGTTCAAAACTGGGAACGCCATAACCATATCGTCTTAATAAAGCGTGCCTATCGGTTTTCGTAGATGCACCATTAAAATGTTTCATCATTGCAGGAGTCCATTCAGCAGAATGAACAATCAAAGCACGAACTGTTTCTTGCCAATAGTTAGGTTTCTCTGTCATGATACGGGCTGCCATAAAGCTTCCAAGTACGGTGGCACAGCTAGTATCTCGCATCGCAGCAAATTGTTTGAGGTTAAGACGACGATCTGTTGTGAGCAAACACAAGTCATCGATAGGCTCTGCGGGATTATGACCGTCGAATGCTAGATTACCACCTTCAAAAACAACATCAGGACGAATTGGCCATTGATTATCCCAGGCAACAGAAGTACGGCTACGGGGTGAGAGATCTCCACAAGGCGCGACTGATTGCCAACCAGAGTAGTTTGGATCGATTATATTAATTTTTTCGGTATATGCCCCAATATTTAGAGAATTCCAAGATTGACCAGGATTTTCAATAGTTGATAAGTCATTAATATTGAGATAATCTGAAGCATAAATATCTCGATCGCGAATATTTCCCGCAGAGATAATGAACAATCTTTTTCCTGACTCGTCTCCAAAACACAATTGGTCAATAGCTGCCGACCAAGATGAAGGAGTGCCATCGTTAGGCGAAGGAATATCGCTAGTGACAGGCATACAAAAAACTCTTTGCCTTCGAGATGCTGAAATTTCTGGGAAGAAAACAGCCTGTTCTGTAATTGCTCCGTAGAGTTCGGGGTCTGTATTTCCGTAAGGTGGAAGAAATTTTACCGATTCCAATCGGTGCTTTAGCTCAACTTTATTTTGATGAGATAGTGCTTCGACTAGATCGGCATATAAAGCTATACCAGCCATTTGAGTTCCATGACCTTGACTATCATGAGTTCCCCATGAAGGATCGCAGGTATGAAGATCGTCAGAACTAAGTCCTGGTTGTAGAAGAGAATGTAAATGATTGACTCCAGTGTCTAACAAAGTAATTGCAACAGCATCTTCTCCAGGAGGCAAAGTGCGATTTAACAAATCTTGACACCATTCTTCCTGCTCGATCGCTCCCATATCATTTAAAAATACAGACGGGTTATCTTTAGCAATCCGTAATTCGGCGATCGCATTCGTATTTTGGATAATTATGGCGAGCGTCTCAACAGTAGTCATTGCCAGTACAATTTCCCTTTCTGGAAAAGAAAGAATATTAGTTGATTTTGTCGGAACATTTAGTTTTTCTGCAACGAAATGGAAGTTATGACGACGTTCTTTTAGCAGCCAAACTTCCCACCATACTTCTTGTCCTGCTTCTGGAAAGGATGCCGAACGATCGGTAAATAAAGATTCTACCTTGCCGATTTGAACAGTTTCTAGCCTCGTTACTAGCGAAGCATTTTTTGGTTTTCCATTCTTAGTATCTTTATCGCGATATTTTCTAATTTTCTTTAGATAAAACTCTGATGCCGATTCGGGAACAAACACAGTCGCATTTACAAAATCACCCTGCCCAGAACTCTTAGTTACCGCCAATAGTTCTATCTTTTTTTGTGCATTTTGAAGATTTTCAAATGCTTTAGTAGAATCATCCTTAACTTTAAACTCTAAAAGAAAGCCAGGTTCGCCTTGGGCAAGATTAGGATTTCTTCGAGCGATCTGTTCGCGAGCCTCTCGTAGTGCTGTACCAATTGCGAGTTCTAAAACTTGTGCGTGTTTGGCTCTATCCCTCTCTGGGTTTGGGGGAGTATTTACTGGTGTCCCTAAGCTCGTATAGTTTTCTGGTTTAACTTCTTCAGACCAATAAACATGAGGGAGGTTACGATCTCTGTCGGGCATATTTAATCTTCTGACAATCGTTAAGAGTTAATTTCTTGTCTCTCTAAGATAGCTAAACACAGGGTTTTCTCACAAATTTCTTCATTTTTTGACAATACAGCACTTTTTGCAGCTTCGTCTGCTGCTCTAATCACTTCTGCTGGACTCAATCCTTTTGCAGCATCAATAATTTTTGTCCAATCATCAAAGTTTTGCTTAAATTTAACTAGTCGAGTCTCAATCAGTTGGTGAATTAACTCTTCGTTGGGTAAAGTGTACTCGATAACATCATCAAACCTACGAAATAGAGCTTTGTCGAGCAAGTTAGGGTGGTTAGTAGCAGCGACAATAACGCTCTCACTGCGATCATTGTCTAGTAAAAGTAAGAATGAATTGAGAACGCGACGAATTTCGCCTACGTCATTCATATTATTTCTTTGTGTGCCTATGGCATCAAACTCATCGAAGAAGTAAACCCCTCTGGTAATTGTCATCGCTTCAAAAATGAGCTTTAGTCTACCTGCTGTCTCTCCCATGTATTTACCAATGAGGCTACTGTAGATAGCGGTAAACATAGGAAGATTTAACTCTCCAGCTAAGGCGGAGGCTGTCATGGTTTTTCCCGTTCCTGGTGCGCCTACCAGCAAAATTTTACGGCGAGGAGATAAATTGTAAGATTGAAGCCGACTCCTTTGATTCTGTTCCAATAAAACTCGTTTTATCTGTTCTTCTAGCTTTTCAGGAAGAATCATATCATTGAGCTTAGTATCAGGATATTCCACCGATAATAAGCTAGCTAATTCTCCCTTTGGTTGAACTATGGATACTATGTTTTGTTTGCGCTCGGTTGAAGAGCGACGCATCTTAGCTTTATCAATTAGTTCTTTAATTTCTAGTGCCAGCTTATTATGTCCCAATCTTGCTTCATGCGCTGCCATCTGAAGAGCGACAGAGTGAAACTGCTGCTCCTCACCTGCTGCATAGCTTTTGAGCAATGCTATTATGTGGCGGGCAGTGGACATAGATTTAATTCCTTAAGAATATTTAGAATGCACTTCAAATAGTAGTAAATGGTTACTATATTATTTTACCTTTTTTGACGTATCTAAATTTTGAAGTTTTTCATCAAATTTGTCTGAGATGCGGACAAGCCCTTTCTGACAAAAAAAACCTTGAGATACCAAAAATTTTAGATAAGTACTATTAAATCAGAACTTGTTAACCACCGCTAGCTGAAAACTTTCTATCGGCGGTATGAATCACATCTTCATTCACGAGTACCTAATAGCAAGAGGTACAAAATAAAAGTGCGATCGCCATTAGATAGTTTGTTTTCAGTTTTAGCTCTTTTAACTAAAGGGCGAAAATTATCTCAATCGCTTCTTGAATTGGCTTTAAATATTGCCTTTCCAGAATTCCCTGACGATTTAGGATTCGGGAAACATCAACCGCTCTCATCTGCTTGAGGTTAATATGTCGTTCTTTATCTAATCCGTTATTCTTGCTAGGTTTGACATTAACAACAAAAGGCCAATTTTTGTGTCCTGGAAGAATAGGAGCAATAATAATTGTTTTCGAGGCTCGGTTAACGATATCGGCTTGGATAATAACGCACGGTCTTTTCTTTTGAGTTTCAGCACTTCTTGTGGGTTCAAGGTCAACCCATCTTATTTCCAATTGCCGATAAACAGGAGAACTCATCAATCCAATCCATCAGATAGTGTTACGTCCCAATCCATCAGCTGTTCTTGATAAGCATGGTCTGATGCTTCTTCTTGATTGGCTTTTAAAATCTGATTTGCCAAAACTCGCTGCTTTTCTTCCTTTAACAGCTTGTTAATGTAGGCACTACGATTGTCGCCCGCCGAGGCTTCTAAAAAGGCGTAGGCATCATCATCAAGAGTAATAGTCGCGCGATTAGTCATAATAGTAACCTTCTTTATCATATATTCAATCATACTAAATAGTATGAGCGAAAGAGAAAACTCACTCAGCTATTTAAATCCCCCAACTATCTAAAACCTTCACTTCCACTTCTACAGGAATCGGAGCGAGAATGGGTCGTGCAGCTTCAACAGCACAATCGGACAAACATCGAGCTACTCTATCGGCTAACTTTCGAGGCACTTCAAGGACAATTTCATCGTGTACCACCAGAATCAACTTAACCTGGGGGACTTTTGACAACAAAGTAGAATCCAATAGAGCGATCGCCCGTTTGATAATGGTGGCATTTGTACCCTGAATGGGGTGGTTGAGCAGTTCGTTGAGAGTCGGTTTGGTACGCTTACTCCAAACTCTTCGCCTACCATCGAGACTGTAACTGACCCTAGCTCCTGCTTGCCATTCCCGTCGAATTCGCTGATGATAAGCAGCAACTCCTTTATACAGTAGAAAAAACTTCTGACGAAATTGACTAGCCTCTGATTTAGATAAATAGATATTGTGCTTTTTAGCAGTAGTCAGACAAAACTTTGCCACTCCCATGCCATAAATCAACCCAAAATTGACAATTTTCCCTAGTTTGCGCTCCTCATCAATAATGTTTTCGATTGGCTTATCGAATAAAAACGAAGCAGTTAATCGATGTAAGTCTTCTCCATGGCGATAGGCTTCAATCATAGGTCGATCGCCACTAGCTTGAGCCATCAACCGCAGTTCGATCTGACTGTAATCGGCTTTAATGATGACATTACCAGGTGAAGCAGTAAAACACTGTCTAGTAGATATATCGCGGGGAATATTGGTCAGATTTGGTTCTCGACAGCTAAATCTGCCCGATCTTGCTCCCATTTGCCACCAATGACCCTGAATTCTCTCAGTTGTGGGATGAATAAATTGAGGCAAACCCACACTAAAGGTATTAATTCTAGTTGTGAGACTGCGATATTCAAGTAACCACCTGATGACAGGGTAATCTTGAGCCAAAGGAATTAATTCTCTAACATTAGTCGATCTAACATCAATTCCCAATTGGTTAAATGCAGTAACCACTTGTTTGGGGGAAGAGAGATTAACTCTAATACTTAATTCAGTTAGTAAAGTGTTAGTTAAGCGACCCCGCAGGGATCTGCTTCGCAGGTCGCCAGCTATAAGATGTGCCAGTAATTTTTCTTCTAACCGAGCTTGTTGTTGCCGTAGCTCCTGTTTGAGTAACTGCCACTTATCTAAATCCAGCCTGACACCATTGAGTTCCATCTGTGCCACTGCTCTAAGACAGTCAAACTCAGTTTGAGCCGTAGCGGTGAGTTTGGCTTTGCTTAGGTGACGAGTCAGTTGTCGATGTAGGGGCAACAAAACAGCAGCATCATTGGCAGCATATTGTAACTGTTCGCTGCTGAGACTGTAACTAAAATCGCTAGTTTGGGCAGATTTATTCAGCTTTACTCGCAATAGTTTTCGAGCTAAAGTTTCTAGGGTACTACTTCTTTTGAGTCCCGCAGTCAAAATTTTGTATCCCAAATAGGTATCGAAATAGGGAGGTTCGAGATTAAACCCTGCACTCTTCAGCATCATCAGATCGAACTTTAGGTTATGTCCGATTTTGAGACAGTGGCTAGCTAAGAGTTGTTTGAGGGGAGTTAATTTGGTTCGGTCAATAGCAGCTAAATCGATAACGAAAACGGGATGCTTGGGTACGGCAATTTGTACCAGGCGGACTTTACTGGTATGGGGGTCTAAGCCAGTGGTTTCAGTATCGAGGCCAAACGTTTCGATTGTATCAATTAAAGGGTCGAGTAATTCTCTAAGTTGTTCGGCATTGGTAATTAAGTGATATTTGGCACTAATAGATTTAACTCGTGCTGGTTGTTTTAACCGATATCGTTTGAGTAAAATCTCAGTTTCTTTCCAGCTATAAAAAGCATCGGCACTATCTTTTTTATTGTGCGATCGATATTTACAGACAATCTCTTTAGTAGCAAGAACTATTTGTTGGTTATTCATTTAAACTAATATTGATGACAATTGGAGAAATAAGTTAGTTAAATTAAATAATTAGTTTTGACGTAAAGATAAGGTAGATATAGTAATTGGATGGAATTTAATTTAGTTGTAATCTTTAGATAACAAATCAAAAATTGATTTCACATGAAAACTATAGCTAAGAAAAATATCCCCCGACCAAACAAAAAAGCAGCTATTTTTGCAAATTGGTTTAGAGTGGGGGTAATTGGATTACTAGCTCTACCTTCTTTATTTCAGCTAATAACTGGAATTATCTTGAGAATATGGTTTTAATTGCTAATACAGGCAAAATATTCTCTCTATATATTCAGATAATTAATTTAATTTTTAGTCGTCGAACTCATCATCAAGCTCAAAATCTTCTTCGTCCTCTTCCTCTATCTGTTCGATCTTGCGAGTTTGTGGACTACCATCATTTTGTTCTCGGGCTGGAGGTAATATTTCAACAGTAGATTCATCATCACCAGCAGCTAACAGTTTATCGCTAGATTCAAATCCAGTAATGGTTTCGTGTATCTGCCATATTTGCTGTTTGCGTTCGGGTTTACCCAAGAAAAGACGGGGAAAGTTGCTAATAGTTGGTTCGACAATCTTATCGGTTTTACAACAGAAAGATTTGTTACTACCTTTGCCTTCTTTAACTGCTTTGAATTTGGTATACAGTACCCCTAAAGAACGCCATTTATCGCTTTTATTACTAAATGGTCGATTGGTATATTTAGCAAAGACTTTCTCTAGTTTGCGATAATGCTCCTCTTTAGCTGATTTAAACGACCACAAAGCGACATTTTTGAAAGTGACGACAATGGGAATTTCGTGTAGGGGACTATCGTTTTTATCGAGAAACATCATGGCGTGTTTCGAGCAAACATCCTGAGTTTTCTTATTGAGTTTAGAACGATATTCTTCATAGAGAGCGACTAAAGTACCAGCTTTCTCTCCCAGGTTATCTTCGTCATTTTTCCAGCGCACGTATTCGGGAGTGGTTGCTAATACCAATAAACGAACTTGGTCTAACAATAACCCCGTAACTGGTTCGGTTAAATCGACTGTAGTTAATTCGATATCTTTTGGATACCAATTAGCTCTTTCTAACTGGTCTTCTGGAATTAAAATTCCTGCTGGGCGATCGTCAATTACGATGCCATAGGGTAGAGAAGGAGGACGAGCTTCATTGTATTTAGCATCTAGTAATTCTTCATCAATTTCTAATTCGCGGTCGCTAGTATTTTTTCTACCTTTATTAGTTTTTGATTCAACCATTTTCTTATCTAAAAATAGCCTAAATTTACTTACTTTAAAAGGCGATAGCATGTATTGAATAATTGGTAGTTAGCTAGAGAATTGGTAAATAAATGGTATTGAGTATAGGGTGTTTTCTATAGGAAAAATAGCATTTTTATAAAAATAAAAATGAGTAATATTAATCGGCAAAATACTGTCATAGCTACAGCAAAAACTGCAACTAATTATAATAGTTTTGATGAAGTTTTCACTGTGTTAAATAACCCAGATATCCTGACAATGTTTGGGATTGTGGTTGGCTTATTATTTGTATCTCTCTTTTTAGGTAATAGGAAAAATAACAAAATAACTAGCGGGAGGTTTGCTAACAATGGTGACAAACTACAGGCAACCAAAAAAGCTCTTAAACAGATAGAAAGCGTCAAACAAAATCAACCTCAGCCCTGTACTCTTTGGAGTGGTACGCCTAATTATTGGTTCGAGGGGAAATTAAAGAAAATTGGTGCCAGTTGGCAAACGATGTTAGGAGCTTCTCCGACTGTTTGGTTTCCCCATGCCGAACGGGGTATTTTAGTAATCGGCGCACCTGGTTCGGGTAAAACCTTTTCGGTAATCGATCGCCTCTTAGAAAGTGCTTATCAACAAGGCTTGCCCGTGGCGATCTACGACAAGAAGGGCGACCAGATGGAGTTACACGCAGCTTTAGCAACTCGCTACGGTTATAGCGTTAGAGTATTTGCTCCAGGAGAACCCTACAGTGGGGTAATCAATCCCCTCGAATGTATGGATAGTCCTCAAGATGCGACGATGGCAGGGGAAATCGGTCAGATAATTATTCAAAATTCACCAGGGGTCAAAAACAGTAAGGGAGACTCTTTCTTTCAACAGAATGGAGCAATGTTAGCCAAAGGACTGCTACAGCTAGCCAAATCGAGCGAATATCCCGATCTAGCTATGGTGTATGCCCTGGCTCGTTTGCCTCAATTCATCCAGAGATTAGAATATGCGGTGTACAGAGAAGACGAATATCGCTTAGACCCCTGGATTGCTGCTACTTTTGCTACTTTCTTATCGAGTAAGGATGCGGAGAAGACAGTAGCGGGTATTAAAGCAACTGCGGAGACTACCTACAGTGCCTTTATCCAGAAAGATTTACTGCGAGCTTTTATCGGCAAGAGTACCATTCCCCTCAAGCAGAAGAGGAAGCAGCTAACGATATTCAAACTTGATGATAAACGCAGATCGATCCTCGCTCCCTTGTTAGCAACCAATATCCATTTATGTCTGGTAGAAAACCTAGCTCAAAAAAGAGACTGTCCCTATGTCTACTCCCTCGATGAATTTCCTTCAATTTACCTAGACCGCACGGTCAACTATGTTAACGAATATCGCAGTAATGGCGGAGTACCGATAATCGGCATTCAGAGTTTGAATCAACTCTACGAAACCTACGGAAATCAAAAAGGAAAAGCGATCGCCTCAGCTTTATCCACTCACGTATTATTCAATCCAGGGGATGTAGAAACAGCAGAAATTTACTCCAAGCGTTATGGAGAAACTGAAATTATGCTTAAAAACCGTTCTACAGGTAGGTCAATAGGCAAACATGGCTCTCGCTCGGTAAACTGGAGCGAGCAAATCCATAAAAAACCCCTGATAACATCCGATGAGATTCTCCGCTTCCCAGAAGGAAAATGTGTGATTACCTCTCCCGCTTATGGCAACGGTAGAGAAGCTTTATTTCCTTACAAATTGAAAATACCTGTTTCTAAAAAAGATAAGCAGAGAGCAAAGCAGTCAGAACAGCTATGGAATGAGTCTATTAAAGCTCAACTAATTGCTCGGTGCGAGAGGATACAGGCAAAAACTTGCCAGTCAAACACTGGAGAAGGCAGAATGCAGGAGGCAGTCCTAAAGGATTCCCAAGGGATACCGCTTCGCATAACCGCTTCGCATAAGGGCAGAAGTAATACAGAAAAAGATATTCAGTCCCTATCAAAACAAAAGCAAAGTATAGAAGATGGGGTATTCAAACCAAATGAAAGTAAAAAAAGTAAGACTTCACCGACAAATCAACCTTCTGGAGGGGCTGACACTTGGGGTCTCCCCAAGTGCTTGAACGCCCCGTCCATCTGCCCTAAAACTTCTGCCTTACCGCCAAAGGCGGATAAAGACTCAGTAGTCCGCAATCGGACTTCAAGAGGATAAAACCCATGCTATATATGTCTTTGAGCCTTATGTAAGTTAAGACATCTTCTGGGGGAGGAGTGCTCGGATTTCTCAACTAACAGGGAGTGACATAGCTCAAAGCCTGATTATTTCGTTCTTGGTCAAGTCCTGAAATTGCCCAATAATGTTTCCATAAGTACTTAGCGGGTCAAATAGAGGAAGATCAAGCCAATGCCAACTCATCTGTTGAGAAACCAGAAACTCAAGGAACTCACTTTCAAAAAAGTTCATGCCCTAGCCGTAGAGAGCTTAAGCCAACATCTAGAACTCAAGAGTAGTGGGTCAAAGTCCTCTCCCGAGAAGATTTGGGATGTGCTCCTCTCCGCCGCCGCCAATAACAGCAGCATTGACCGAGAGTGTGACGAACTGGAAGGATGCCCTTCTGCCAACACAGTGCGGGGCGTCTTAAAGGATTCTCTGGAACTGAATCAGACCGAAACCCAAGTCAACCAGGCTCTGGTCAGACACTTAAAGCGAAGCTACTGGAAAAAGCCCCAGAAGATAGCAGTCGATCTAGTAGAGATCCCTTATCATGGACAACCCAGTCAAGACCCAGAAGAAGTGCGACGAGGTAAAGCCAAACAAGGGACGACTCACTTTCACGTCTTCGCCACTGCTTACGTGGTGCGTAGGAATCGGCGAGTGACTCTAGCCCTTCACTATGTAAGACAAGGAGAGTCGAATGTCAGCATCCTGGAGGCGCTGAAAACTCGGCTAGATGAGTTAGGCATCTCAGTCGGCTTGTGGCAAGAAAACCGAGCTTTCTGTTCTGTGGCTGCCTTGCGTTGGTTTGACCAACAAGCCGAGGCGATCGTGCCTATGGTAGCAAGGGGCAAAAAAGACCCTCCTTCAGGAAGCCGAGTCCTGTTTGCTCAGAAGAAGAGTAGTTGGACTACCTACACGATGGAGAGTGACACAGATGGTAAGTTTACCTTTGAGGTGGCCTTGGTGCGCCGCTATAGCCGTCCCTCTCGCTCAGGGGACAAGCGCATTCCCCCCACGACCATAGTGTATGCTGTAGTCGGAAAACGACTGAGTTCCCAGCGACGAAGACGGTCTTTGTCTTCCGTGGCAGAAACCTATCGCCTGCGCTTTGGCATCTCCTCGAGCTACCGTCAGATGAACCAAGCTCGCTTACGCACTTCTTCCCGTTCCCCTGAACTGAGATTGTTGGCGGTAGCGATCGCTTTTTTGTTAAGAAACCTCTGGGCACTCTGTAGTTGGATGACTCTATCTCGCCCTGGTTCAGGTCGTCGAGGCGGTCAGAGCAATTTCCGCTTTCCCACTTTACTGCGTTGGATTAGCCGTCAAGTAGAAGCTCGCCTGGGGATAAACACAGTGATTCAGCTCCAAGCCTCTTCCCCACTATGTTTTTGACTCCTCCGATGTCCGATTGCGGACTACTGAGACTGGATTACTAATGAGCTAGATAAAAGAATCGAAGCAGCAGCCAGGTTATTACCATTACCAGAAGAACTAACCGATTCATCGGCAGTAGCGGCACAACCTCAAACCCAGAAGCTAATCGAAGAATTGAATCAAGCTGGTAGAGCGATCGCTCTTTCTAGTCGTCGAAAAGCCAAACCAGCGCAGAGAATTTAGAATTTAAGCTCTTTTAAAGAGGAATTTCTTCTATTTCATCAATATTTGTGATTAAGCTGTGATATTTATCTACCTCATCCTGAGAGACTTTTGATATTTCATCCTTCTTTAGCAACAAGGATTTCAGTTCAAGCTCGAGCGCATAATAATCTTTTTGATTCCAGCACATCTTTTTAATATGACCATTACAATCGGGTGAAAAGGTACAAATAACCATCCATAAATCTTCGGGACGATATTGAAGATATTGGCAGCTTACCCAAAGCTTAACCCGGTCGCTCCAGTTGAGTTCGGGACTGCCAATTCTCCATTCATAAAGCCGAACTTTATTATGAACTACTCCAGCATTTATTGGAACTTCAAGCCAATGATTGTCGGAATCTACTTTTAGTTGGGCTTTCCATCTACTGCCGAGATAGATTTTTTTACGTGACTCAAATATCCCTGGAATGAAACTTGACAACTGTTCGAGCCAAAGAGCAAGCTGGCGATCGAGTAGAGGTTCAATGTTTAAACCCATTCGTTTTTGTCTGACAAGTAGTTGAAACTGCTGTTGTTGTCTTGATAATTCAGAAGTTTGAAAGTTACCTAGAGGGGAAGAACGTTGTCGATTAAGAAAAATTAGCTCTTTTAAAGTAATAACTGCCATTTATAGTTGTAAGCCTCGAATCTTTAGGACTTTAAAAAGCGTTAGCAGTCTTTACTTGCAGTTATTAATTCACAAGCAGCCATTTCACAAGCAGCCATTCCTAGTTGTTTCAGTAATCCTTGGTTGCGATCTCGCTCAAGCGCGAGGCACTGCGTAACTACCGAGTAGCAGCTAGCGCGATCGGGACAATTGGGATGAATTTATTGATGTCTGGACAAATGACGGTATATTTTTAGTAAGATAAGAATATACCGCTTAATAAATAGAAAAACCGATGGTTCTCAGTAGCGAAATATTAAATCCGTTGTCTATTAGGCAGCAACTTCATCTGTCTCAGGAGCGCATGAGCTATTTACTGCGCGTCAGTTGCAAGACTTTATGGCGATGGGAAAATACCGATGCATCCCCCAACAGTAAAGCTAAGGCGCATTTAGTCAAACTCAAACAAATCGCTTCTTTAGCTCAGAAAGTTTATACGCCAGAAGGGGTAGAAGAATTTATGTTTACTCCTTTAGAAGAATTTGGTGGGCATACAGCTTATGACATTATCTCTTTGGGGGAATACGACCGAGTAATTGCCGCTTTAGCTGCTGACTATGAGGGATTAGGCTACTAATTTATGCTCTCAGATTTGGTTGAACCTTGGTCGGGGGAAGCTTATCGACATTTACCCGATGGAAATTATGATGTCTATGATTTTAGCTATACGGGATTGGCAGCAAACAATCGTTGGAATATCCAAGGAGAACAAACACTTTATCTAGCAGGTGGTGTAGACGTAGCGGCAGGGGAGTGGTCGCGCCATTTCCAATTCGATCGATCCAAACAGCTTGCAGCTAAGACTAAACGCAGGAAAGTCTATCAGATAACAGTCAAGCTAAATCATACTCTTAATTTGTGCGATCGCCTTTGTTGGCAAGAACTGTCCCTGAAAGATGCTCCCAATTGCTTTCTCGATAAAGAGATTGCCAGAGCTACTGCCCAGTTTATCCGCAGAACAACAATAGTAGAAGCAATTTTTGTGCCATCAATGGCATTTCTCGATCGAATGGATAAGTGGGTGTTGGTGGTTTTTCTAGAAAAATTGCCAATGGATAAACCATTAGAATTTTTACCGAAAGTTGAAGATTACGGCTATTTTAATCTAGAAATTTGAACACTTTCGTTTCCCACCACTAAATAAACGGCTGACAAGCAATCAATAACTGATAATTCGGAAAGAAGCTGGAAGCTAGTCAAGAGCTGGAATCCCTGGTATGCCTAGATGAAAATGCTCTTCCAGTAAGGTTAGTAAATCGGATTCTCGCCTTAATTGGCGCATAATTCTGAGTTAAAGAAAGATGATGACACCCAAACTAATATTGAAAAGTAAGAAGCCACTGAGCAGGCTAAAATAAGCGCCCAGGCTGAATTAGCAAAGGATTAAAGCTTATAATTGGCTGGAAATGTGTCAGCCCAGTGCTCAGAAATCTAATGCCAACAGATATCTCCTCTATTATCACCCCTTTTTTCCGTCAATTTAGTCGAGAATTTCGGCAAGGAAAATTAGCAGCCTTTGAATTAATCATGGCTTTGGCCATTGGTCATGCCTTTGGCTGTTATAATCCCCATCAGTGGGCTGATTATCTCGGTCTTCCCAGCCAAAAAATCTACACTCACCTATCAAACTGGAGTGTATATCGACTGAGAGAAGCGCTGGTCAAAATGATGGTCTCGCAAGCAGCGGAACAGATTAAAGCAGTAAAAAAAAAGTGCAGCCACCCAACCCTTGAGCAAACATTACGCTGTCAGTGGATGATAGTGTAATTGACCGAGTGGGAAACAGGCTACGTTGTACTTATAGTTGGCAAGCGTGGTCGCTGGAAAAAGGTAGTGAAGGGACAAAGTCTGTTAGGAATAGTACTCACTATCAATGGGAAAGTCTGGCCACTCCATTTATTATTCTGTGCCAAGCAAGGTTGCCAAAATACGGACAAGCCCAGTTTATTAGTCTCCATGTTGACCAGATTAAAAGAAGAGTTTGCCAAGCAGGATATAGACATTACCACTATTCCCCTGACGATGGATTCGAGGGGTTGCTTCCGAGCCACTCAAACAACAATTACAGCAACTGGGATTTAGTAAAATTGTGGTGGTGGGCAAAGGTAATTATGTATTCTTCGATGAGGAAGTTCGAGCTACAGCCTCTCAATGGAAAAAAGAGATTGAATATGATTCCACACTTTGGGGGATTGAGGTTCCAGCCCAACGTAAAACTTTATCCAGTCCTACTTTTGGCGTACTTAACCTCTTATTCTTTCGCCAAATGTAGTACTCGCTCCTATTATTTAATGGATTTCAGTACTACTTCCTTGCGTAGTGTTCAAATGTGGCGGTGTTGGCTCGCTCATAATTTGATTGAACAGATGAAGGAAAATCTTGAAGTCTGTTTTAGCCATCAACTCAATGCGACTTAGAGGAGATGGTCTTTACACTGGCTTATTAATTAAGATTATGGCGTACTTTATGGCTCACTTCTTTTCAATATCTGACCAGGTGTCGTCATCTTTCTCTCACTCAGATTATGCGCCAATTAAGGCGAGAATCCGATTTGATGACCTTACTCAATGAGCATTTTCATCTCGACTTTCTGGGGATTCCAGCTATTTCTTAGCTTCTAGCTTCTTTCTGAATTATCAGTTAGTTGATAATTTTGCTACTGCTGCTGTTCCCTTTGAATTTTCCCCTAGTACTGGTTTAGGAATTGTTGCCAGTATGATTGGTTTAAATTGCTTACGTCGTAAAAAGGTTTCCTAAATTCGATTTCCGTTGGGGACTTAGACAATTTTTAGTCAAAAACAGCCTCAAACCTCTAGACAGTAAGAATTTTAATTCACCTATCTTGTTTTCGCGCTCTACTTGGCTAGAGCGCGATTTTTGGGTGCTTGGTGTATATCCCTATTAGAGATTGAATTTTGGGCAAATTTTGGGCATAATACAAATCAAACCTGAAATTTCCCAAGTACAGAATCGCTAAAAACCCTGATATAACTGAAAAAGCGGATGAGGGGAATCGAACCCATGAAAAGAAGCTGAAACCCTTGTAATTGCGTTAATCGTCTCATAAATACGCCCGCTAGTAAAATCAATTTGGGCGTATAATGGGCGCAAAAAAAACCAATGGCATAGTACCTGATGATGGAAGCTACTTAGGTAGTAAGAAAGGCAATGCTTTAAGAGCAAAAAAACTTAAAGAAGATTTCGCTCGAGCTTGGAAATCCCAAAAACAGTTATTAAAGAATTCTCTGGTTAAATTATACCGAGACAGAAACTCTATAGCTGTTAGATGGAATGCGATGATCGATTGGGATGATTCTACCTTGGTCACTCCCAGACGTATAAAACGGGCATTAAATGCCCTAAATAGAGGCAAATTTCCTTTAACAGCTAACGCAGTCAATCAAGCTGTGTCCATAGCACAAGAAATCGATTTAAAGATCAAGGCTAATAGCTTTACCTGGCAAGATTACCCGCAATGGCTACCAAGGGAACTTAAGCCTAAAAACACTACCCCAAATAAGCCAAAAACTATAGCTGAATGGATAGTAGAGTATGAAGAGAATTATTGGTTAAGCAAAAACAAGGAAGAATTTAAAGACCATAGAAACTGGGACAAATCTTATCACCGCTATCTAAAAAGAATACCTGATAACAGCAAAATTCCATCAAAAGAAATATTTGACCAAGTATGCGCTAATTATCCAAAATCGAAAAAGAGAAATGAGTGTTGCTCTAGAATCAAAAGCTTTGCTCACTTTTGCGGATTGACAGATTATGACCCAAAAGAATTTAGACTAAGGCAAGACCAAATTGAAGTAAAAGCCAATCCTAAACGTGATTTAACGGAACAAGAAATTGAATATTGGTATAAAAAGTTTCCTGAATGGCAAGGAAACGAAGGCAATTCTAGTTATTGGGAACTATGGCAATGGATGTATGGAATGCAAGCTACTTATGGCTTTAGAAATCATGAAATATTAAATATCTACAATCTAGATTGTGAGCACACTGACGACAAAGGCATTCTTTACCATCCATTTACCGATAAGGTCAAAAACCCCAGAGGTATTATCTATACCAGAGGCAAAGGAGTAAAACGAGCTGCATTTTTACCACAACCATTAAGATGGATAGAGCAGTTTAAGCTTAGAACTCCTCCAGAAAAATACCACGAACTAATGAAAGAATTAAAGCAGCTTGATAAGTTTAATAGGGAAAAAAGAAAAGAGAATAAGGCGGTAAATAAATAAGTTTGGCTCCTGTTTGTTCAATAGCTTCTTTGACCATTTCTCCCAGGTGAATTCGAGCATTATCCATAACAACACAGGCATTTTTCCAAAGTTGAGGAACTAATTGTTTGACAATAAAAGCGGTCATAGTAACTCCATCCACCGAGCCATAAATATTACTGGAAGCTAGAACTTTTTGGAGGGATAAGGCACTGATGATTGAGATATTTTTGCCTCGTTTTTGTGGTTTTTTCCCTCTGGCTCTTTTTCCTTTTAAAGCTCTAGCATACAGCCTAAGCAGGGCTAAATTTACTCCTGATTCATCAATAAAAATTAAATCTTCAACCCTAATATCTCGAATCTTCAACCAAAAATCTACTCTTTTCTGCTGGACTTCTTCTTTTTCTTTCTCCGCAGCATGGAGAGTTTTTTTTTGAATGTATAATCCAATTTTTGACTGATTCTTCCCATCGTTGCTCGACTAACCTCAATCCCCGTTTGGTCTTTGAGTAATTCACATAATTCTTCGAGAGTCGCATCATTATTATTTTCAATAATTTCTGTTAAAGTAACTAGGTCGGCTCCTTGGACTTTGGGCGGTGAATTTCCTCCTTGACGTTTTGGTTTAATATCTCCTGTTTGTTGGTATTGTTTTAGTAGTTTTTGAATAAAGCTTTTCGTTACATAAAAACGTTGAGCTAGGTTTCTAATTGAGATTTTTTCTTGTTCATATACTTCTATAATTTTTTGTCTAAAATCAATAGAGTAAGGTTGCATTAATTAATCTGATTACTTCTTGTTTTTCTTACCTAAATATACCCTCATTTGGAGTTGCTTGTCCCAGGAACGATGTGAGTAGCCAAGCTCCTATACGGCTTTAAGCTGGTGTCGGCGGGAATAGCGATCGCGATGAAGATTTAGCGATCGCCTGGTACAGGATTAACACTCTAGTCAGAAGGGTAAGTGTACCTCATGAATCCGAGAAACGCTATAGTTAAATCTAAAGCTAGATTGGCGGCGATTGAAGTTGTAGAAGTTAATCCTGCTTATTCTAGTTTGATTGGAATGACTAAATATATGAGTCTTTACGGCTAACACAAGTTATTTCTAAATATCCATAGCTTGTATATCTATGTATTTAAGTGCTTTTAAGCCATTGGGCAAAATATCGATTCCTTGTCCTACTTGCCGAAAACTACGAGCTCGATCGATTACCAGTATGTTGTTTATACCACGTTGACGTAAAGCGATCGCTGTTGCCAATCCGACAGGACCAGCACCAACTATCAAAACATCATATACTTGATTCGATAACATAGCATTTTCTATCCTGAATAAAAAAGGCAATAAACACAGACCAATAGAGAGAAACCAGTCTTATTTATCACCTCAACATTAGCTATTAATAAAAAATCACACAATTACTACAAAGGTCGATAAACCCGATAGTTGATATTAGGGAAGATATTATCGATCTCTTCTACTTTTTCCAACCAGCCAGAATCGATCTTACCGACTAAAATATCGTCATAGAGCTTATTTAACCGCAGTAAATGCGATCGCGTTCTTCTGACAGCATAGGGAACCATAGTACCAGTACGCATAATAAATGCCCAGTCAGAAGATTGAGCCAATAGTAATTCTCTTGCTGCTTGGTTTAAAGCCCGCCATTCTAATTCATCAGCAGGTTCGCGACGAGCTAAAGAGATCATCCGTTCTGCTGCCTTATGTAAATGAGGATAAATCCAAGTATTAGTTTCATTTAACCAATATTCGTGGAATCCTTTGTAACCCCAACTAGACTGAGAGGGGCGACATACCTGCTGAGTAGGATGATTACGCAAATAGTCAGCTAAATGGGTCATATCGTAAGTATTTTGGTCGTACCAACTCTTACGGAACAGAAAATCGATAAACCAAGGTCCTTCGTACCACCAATGACCGAATAATTCAGCATCGTAAGGAGACATAATAATGGGCGGACGATGCATTACTCCAGCAAGATGCTCGATTTGTTGTCCGCGATTATACATAAAGTTACCAGCGTGTTCTGCAGCCTTTTCTTTTGCCCAATAAGGATCGTAGAGTGCTTTTTCTGATAAACCTCCATCCCTAGCGGTAATTTTATGGTATTTAATCCCTGTATTTTTCCGTTGACCGTTGGGCATGATGTAGGGCTTAATATATTCATATTCAGCTTCCCAGCCCAGGTCTTTATAGAACTCTCGATATTCAGGGTCTCCTGGATAGCCTACTTTAGAAGACCATACTTGTTGAGAAGATTCATGATCTCGACCAAAAACTGCTACCCCAGTTTCGGTAAAAATAGGTGCATATGTACCAAATCGAGGACGAGGACGAGCATAGAGAAGACCGTGTCCATCGGTAATAAAGTAGCGCAGACCGGCATCAGCTAACATTCGCTCTACGCCTTCATAATAGGCACATTCTGGCAGCCAAATTCCTTTGGGTGGACGACCAAAATTTTCTTCATAGCTTTCACAAGCAACTTTGATTTGCGCCCAAACAGCCTCGGGGTACATTTTCATCAAGGGAAAATAACCATGAGTCGCACCACAGGTAATAATTTCCAGATTATTACTATCGAGAAATTGTTTAAAGGCTGTGACTAGATCGCGATCGTAACGTTCCCAAGTATGACGAATTTGATTAAATGAATTAGCGTAATGTTCGGCTAAATAGCGAATATGACCATTATGTTCATTGTGTTCGATTTCTTTTTCGGCTAACTCTTCTAATAGAGAGAGATGATCGTCATAACGTTCTTGTAAAAGTGGATCTCGTAACATAGACACCAAAGGAGGTGTCATGCTCATGGTCATTTTGAAGTCAATACCATCCCGCTTTAAATTTTCAAAAACGTGTAATAAAGGGATATAAGTTTCTGTAATAGCTTCAAAAAACCACTCTTCTTCCAGAACATAATCGCTTTCTGGATGTCTGACAAAGGGAAGATGAGCGTGAAGCACAAGGGCAAGATAACCAAGAGCCATGATAATATTTCCGCAACTTTGTTATAAGTGAATAAAAGGCTGAAGCAGATTAGGTAAAGTTTATATTATCTTAATATTCTCCTCTGATAAAGTTCAGTGAGAAATATGAAGAAGCATTTTAATTAATTAAAGCCAGGGTAATAAAAATATTATCCCGTCGAACAAGGCTTTCCAGCCTTTAAGATTAAACAACATAAGTTTTTTATTGTTTAGATTTGTTCAGAATCTTAAATAGACATTAAAATACAGTTTAGATATGTAGACGTGAATGTTGTTAATTCAGCATCCAAGTCAATACCTCGATTGGATATGACGAGGAGACCTCGCCATCCCTCTCGGTCAATTTGAGTTGAAATATATTTAATTTTCTTATCTAGTGTTGCAATTTTATAATCAGCAAATAGATTTTGGTTCAGCAAATTCTTCGGAAGGACTTTTACAACTGCTGTTGTTTATAGACGAACGCTCTACTTCTCAAGATAATGTTCGGCGCATCCAAACTTATTTACAGAAGTTAAAAGCTGAATATAATTTCAGTCTAAATGTAATTGAGATTGGCAAACAACCTCAGTTGGTAGAGCATTTCAAATTAGTAGCTACTCCAGCTTTAGTCAAAATCTCTCCAAAACCACAACAAACTATAGCTGGCAGTAACTTAATCGAGCAACTGCAAAAATGGTGGCCTCGGTGGCAAGAATCGCTTCAAGCACAAGCTGAAGAAGATGTGAGTACCAACAAGGAATCTTATTTGTCTCAGTCTCAACTTAATTCTATTGGTTATTCGGCAGAAATAATTCGTTTATCTGACGAAATTTTTCGTTTACAAAAAGAGAAAGAAGAACTTGTAGAACAAATACGCTTCAAAGAGCAAATTTTAGCTATGTTGGCTCACGATTTACGTAGTCCGCTGACGGCAGCTTCAATAGCAGTAGAAACTCTAGAACTGTCTCACAATCAAGATGACAGTGAGAAAGTGCAGAGATTGCGAGAACAGCTATTTAAGCAAGCAAGGAAGCAATTTAAAGTAATGAATCGGATGATTAGTGGTCTTTTACAAGCTTCAAAAAGTGTAAGTTCTAAATTGAAGATAGAGCAGCATAGATTACATTTGAAGCCTTTGTGTCAAGAAATTATTAGTCAATTTGCTCGTCAGTTTCAGGAACAATCACAAAAATTAAAAGACGATATTCCTCAAGATTTACCTCCAGTTTATGCAGATGAAGAGTTAATTCGCCAACTCATCGTTAATTTACTGGAAAATGCTATTAAATATACTCCACAAGGTGGAGAAATCTCATTGTCAATCTTACATCGTACCAGTCAAAAAATTCAGGTAAGTATCTGTGATACTGGGCCGGGAATTCCCTTAGAAAAACAAGAGCGAATTTTTGAAGGTCATTTTCGCCTGAAGCGAGATGAAAAAAAAGATGGCTACGGATTGGGACTGGCTATGTGCCGTAAGATAGTTCTGGCGCACTACGGTCAGATTTGGGTTGATAGTTCTCCCGGACAAGGGAGTTGTTTTCACTTTACACTCCCTGTTTATCGTTAGTGGTTAGTGGTTACTGGTTAGTGGTTAGTCACTAGTTATTAGTCATTAGTTGGGGAGAAACGCTTCATTTCTGTAATTAATCGCTCGAAATAGGGTGCTAAATCCTCTCTTTGTGATTCTTCAAACTGTTGTAAGCTGTAAAATTTTAGTTTTTCTAAGCCTAAAACCATCGCATCTAAGGGCACGCGCAATTCTCGATACAATTGTTCCATATAACCCAGTCCTACTTTGCTAGTATAGTCAGTCGATCGACCTGCAATACCGTAAGTAATACAACGCAAAAAATGCCAAAAATCTCGCCAACAGGCTTCTGCTCTGGCAGGAGGATATAAATCACCTCCTGGTTGGGTAATTTGGGGATAGGCAGCTAAAACATCTCCTCTAGCTCGAGCTACTATCTCTTGCACCTTATCCTTGTATCTTAAAGAAAGTAGTAGACCGACATACCCTTGGTTAACAAAACCGTGTTAAAGCTGGGTCACTACTATTCTCTTGAATCGAGCGAACTCAAACAATCGCCAGGGGAAGA
>JASJDJ010000008.1 GCA_030065635.1 Xenococcaceae cyanobacterium MO_188.B32 | reverse complement strand
GGTTTAACCTCAAAATAGCTAAATCCTTAATATATCTGGGTTTCAGGCGAATTTACCTCTTCGAGGTAAATTCGGCGTCTGGCAAGGCTTTCACCCCTTTTTGATAGGTAAAATTGTCAAAGTCCCGTTAATTCAGTAACATCAGTTACCTCTTTGACCCCATAGGTGATTCCCTCCCGTTCGTAAAAAAGACCGCCTGGCTGTTCTCGAACGATGGTCTTACCACTGGAGAGATTATGCAGGCGGAGACGATAGGGTTTAAACAAGAGCTCGACCATAGCTGTCTCGGTAGAAATTTGCACCGAGTCTTCTCGCTTTTCGACCTCGACCGAGACAGCATTACTCGTACCATCAGTAGAAAGACTAATCTCTTCAAACCTTTCTGGTAACTTTGAATGTGACTCATTAAACAAGCTAGTTTCAGAGTTGAGACCCAAATCAGCCCATGCTGGCCCTCTCTCATCACTATCATGAGCTAGATTAGTCTGATTAACAATATCAATCCAAATTTTCTGAGTATCTAAAGATTCAAAGATTTGACTACCACTAGTGCTAATAGTATTTTCTAAAAATAGATATGTCCCCCCTTTCCACCCCAGATTTACCTAGATTTTTTTTAGGGGCTGTTTCCTTCTCTAAATAAGAATGGCGATCGCCAATATTCATCTCAGTCAATTAATCTCTTATCCTTACTATGTTAGGATCGCAGGAGTTATAGATATTTGTGCTTGATGCAATTATATGAAGTTATTTGGAAAGCCCAATTTGTAGAAAAGCTGGCACTCAAGCATAATGTGACAATTAATGAGGTAGAAGAAGTGTTGTTTTCTCGACCTCATATCCGTAAAGCTCGAAAAGGGCGAGTAAAAGGAGAAGACTTGTATGTTGCTTATGGACAAACTTATTCAGGTAGGTATTTAGTTATCTTCTTTGTGTGTAAGAATCTCATTTCGGCTTTACCTATTTCAGCAAGAGATATGACGGGAGCAGAACGTAAATATTATGAACGACAAGCATAAGCTAGTAGAACCAATACCCGAAGAATTTAGCAGCTACGAAGAAGCAGCAGATTTTTGGGATAGTCATGACACGACTGATTATTTAGATGAATTTGAGACAGTTTCAGTAGACGCTGAGTTGCAGCAAAGACGCTTTGAAGTGGAAATTGAAGAAAATTTAATGAAAGTTTTAGCTCGACAAGCCCAACAACAGGGTGTTGGTGTTAATCAATTAGTCAATAATGTACTTAGAAAAACATTGGAAGATGTAGCTTAGAGAGCATATAGACAGCTAGATAAAGCGAAATCAAAATGGTGGTGGGACATAGCGAATGCGGTTCGCCGTCCCCCACCATCAAAATTAATCCTTTTTAACCCAAGTGTCCAACGAATTTATATAGATTTCGTTATGTCTGGAGAGAAACAATGTTGTTCTCTAAGAGTTTGGGATAAGCTGAAACCCTGACCTAATTTCAGTAGAAGTTGTTTTTTGCCCTGTTTGATATTCTTCCAGAGTAAATGAATCTACCTCGATAGTATCATTGCGAACAGATTCAGCTTGAGTCACTAACTCAACTTCATCAAGGCTGATAATTTTGGCTTCTAAAGCATTACGAATTAATTTTTCTGGTCTTTCTTTAGGTAACTTACCTGCACTACTGGCAGTCTTAATTTTCTTGAGGATAGATTCTGCTTCAACTGATAACCTAAATGCTTGTTCTAACCTTCCTAAAGCTTCTTCGGTATTGCTAGGAATATGAATATCAGCCGTTAAATTATCCCTTTGTGTTCCTGGAGTTTGCATTATTCTAGCAATTTCACTACCCAATCGATCTGATGGCATTGTACCAATGGGGTTGAGTCGCCACCAAACTGCCACAACTTTTAATAGTGGTATCGGCATATTACTCAAGATACCTACAAATCCTTGCTGAATTTGAGCAAACGTATATTGCATCGACCAATTCACTAAAGGAAGGTCTTCTGCTTTTTGTCCTTCGGCTTCAAATCTACGTAAAGTAGCAGTCCCTAAATACATCCAAGAAAGAATATCGGCAAATCGTCCTGTCAGTTTTTCTTGTCGCTTGAGAGTTCCCCCAAAATAGATTAGGGATAAGTCGGTAAGCCAAGCAAAAGTAGCCGATGCCCAAGCTAACTTACGGTAATATTTAGCATTAGTTTCAGATCCAGAGGAACTAGCTAGATAACCGCGAGTTAAATTTAATAAAGTAGCGCGGAAAAAGTTGCTTACTATCGAGCCGAGATGATGCCAAAAAACGCCATCGAATGCTTTAACATCGGATTTATTTAAAGCTTCTATTTCTTGATACACATAAGGATGAGAACGAATTGCTCCCTGTCCGAAGATAATCATGGTACGAGTGAGAATATTCGCCCCTTCGACGGTAATAGGAATGGGTATAGCCGTATAAATATTAGCGAGTAAGTTTCTAGGCCCCCGACAAATTCCTGCACCGCCCATAATATCCATCCCATCGTTAATAATCTGACGGGAAAGTTCGGTAAAGTTGTATTTAGCGATCGCCGAAATTACCGCAGGTTGTTCCCCTCGATCTACTGCCCCAACTGTATAGAGTCTGGCAGCTTCCATCAAGTAAGTTAATCCACCAATCCGAGCCAGAGGTTCTTCAATCCCTTCAAAACGACCGATATTCAGCCCAAACTGTCTTCTTACCTTACTATATGCCCCCGTAACTCTAGTTACTAATTTGGCAATGCCCGTACAAGTGGCAGGAAAACTAATTCCTCGTCCCGCAGCTAGAGACTGCATCAGCATTTTCCAACCTCGTCCCGCTTGTTCCACACCACCAATAATTTGGTCTACAGAAATAACTACATCATGTCCTTCTGTGGGTGAATTAAAGAAAGGTACGCCCATGGGGTCGTGTCGGCGATCGATAATTACCCCAGGAGTGTTAGTAGAAATTAAGGCACAGGTAATACCAACATCTTCTCCTTTACCTAATAAATTATCTGGATCGCGCAGTCTGAAAGCCAGTCCCATTAAAGTCGCGATGGTTGCTAGGGTAATGTAACGTTTTTTCCAGTTCAAACGTAGATATAACTGGCCATCTTCACCCCGAAATACCACCCCGTTAGAGACAATACTAGCTGCATCAGAACCAGCATTTGGTTCGGTTAAAGCAAAACAAGGAATTTCTTCTCCTCTTGCCAGTCGTGGTAGATAATAATCTTTCTGTGCTTGTGTGCCGTAACGCAGGAGTAATTTAGCTGGCCCTAAAGAGTTAGTTACACCCACAGTAGCAGTGTGAGTAAAAGAACGAGAAGCCAACTTAGTCATCACCGTACTATAAGCTAAGTTAGAAAATCCCAAACCCCCATATTCCTTGGGAATCATCATGCCAAAGAAACGCTCTTGTCTGAGATAGTCCCAAACTTGAGGAGGTAAATCTTTACGCGAGTGAATTTCCCAGTCAGTCGCCATTTGGCAAACTGTTTTAACCTGATTATCGAGAAAAGAACGAATTTGTTCTAGTTCGGAATTCGGAGTTCGGAGTTCGGAGTTGTTATATTTCTCCGTGTCTCCGCGTCTCTGTGTCCCCGTGTCTGACAGACTGTCCTTTTTATCTAGCTGAAATTGAGTCTTAGGTATTAATGGGTAGGGTTCGCTGAGAAGACGTTGGAAATTGGGTTTGCCAGAAAAGAATTCGCCATCTACCCAGACATTACCAGCTTCGATCGCTTCCCTTTCGGTAGCGGAAATTTTGGGTAAGAGTTTGAGAGTTTTGATGGCTTTAACAATTGGGGCTGTAACTATTAGCTGACGCAATTGAGGAACATTAACAACTAACGCCAGAATACCAAAGATACTCCATAGCCAAATTGGTGCTTGGCAAACTCCTAAAATTGCTGCGATGTATAGCGACCATGTCCAAAGGGGAACACCAATATAACCTAAAATAACGAACAGCAAGATGAGACTAGGAATAATGATTGTGGGAAAAGAAATGTTCATAAAGATTTTTAAATTTGTGTGGCAAATGATCTTGATTAGTAATTGGTAAGAAGCAAATTTTGGAAATAATAAACCGCAGAGGACGCAGAGAGCGCAGAGAGGGATTTATTGGTTGGAGTTCGTCATTAATCGGTGGAGGGGCAAGGGAGAGTTAATTGTTAAATAACTCCGAACTCCGAACTCATAACATCAAGTTTTCAAACACTCCCGCAGCACCCATTCCGCCACCAATGCACATGGTTACCATTCCGTACCGAATACTACGCCGTTGCATTTCATGGAGTAAGGTAGCAGTCAGTTTTGCACCCGTACAACCGAGAGGATGTCCTAGAGCGATCGCGCCACCGTTGACGTTAAGAATCTCCTCGTTCAGTCCTAGTTTGTGAATGACGGCAAGAGATTGTCCTGCAAAGGCCTCATTTAGTTCGATTAAACCAATATCGTCTAATGTTAAACCGACTTGTTTGAGTACTTTAGGGACAGCTTCTACGGGGCCGATGCCCATGATTTCTGGGGGTACGCCAGCGACAGCATAGCCTAGTAGTCGCCCCATGGGTTGTACTCTCAGTTCGTTAACCATTCTTCTGCTCATCACCACTGCTGCTGCTGCCCCATCGGACATTTGGGAGGAGTTACCAGCAGTTACTGTACCGTTGAGTCTAAAAACTGGTTTTAATTTAGCCAAGGCTTCTAAACTAGTATCGGGACGGGGACCTTCGTCTACTTCAAATACCCGCTCGATTGTTTGGGTTTTGCCATGGTCGTAAACTGTTTCTTTAAAAGTAACAGGAACAATTTCGGCTTTAAAGCGACCAGATCTAATCGCGTCTAAGGCGTGTTGATGCGATCGCAGGGCAAACTGGTCTTGTTCTTGTCGGGAGATGTCGAACCTATGTACTACATTCTCTGCCGTAATCCCCATAGTGATATAGGTATTGGGAGATTGTTCTAGCAAATCTGGATTGGGAGAGAGATAATTACCCCCCATAGGCATCAAACTCATCGATTCTGCCCCACCAGCGACAATAACCTCTGCTTGTCCTGTCATAATCGCTTGGGATGCCATGGCAATAGTTTGCAATCCCGACGCACAAAAACGGTTGACGGTGCAGCCAGGTACAGAATAAGGCAACCCCGCCCGACGAGCAGCAATGCGTCCTAAGTTGAATCCCTGTTCTCCTTCAGGAAAGGCGCAGCCCATAATCACATCATCGATCTGTTCGGGGGCTAGTCCCGGCACTCGCTCGATCGCGCCTTTAATTGCAGTGGCACCGAGGTCATCGGGGCGGACATTACGCAAAGTTCCCCGTGGTGCTTTACCGATAGCAGTTCTCACACTGCTGACTATATATGCTTCGTTCATTTTATTCATGGTTAAATAATTAATCAAAAATCTTATAAAATTAGGGACGTTCGCTGTAGGGGCGTTTCGCGAAACGCCCCTGCTATTAATTACGCAAGGGTTTTTTAGTCTTAAGCAAATGAGCGATCCTCTCTTGGGTTTTCTGTTCTTTGAGTAAGGGAACAAAGGATTCTCGTTCTAGTTGTAGTAGATAGTCTTCGCTAACTAAAGAAGGTGCAGACAATTCCCCACCAGTTAAAACATAAGCCAAACGATTGGCAAGGAAGCGGTCGTATTCAGAAATGTATCCGCCTTGTTGGAAAACATAAGCTCCATTTTCTAATGCTGCTCTGGCTGGACGACCTAACACCATAATAGAATTACGTTCGGGTATGAGTGCGTAACCTTCGAGAGCGAGACGTAGAACCTCTTGTTTCGCCACATATAAACGTCGATCGCTATTCATGACAATTTTGGCTGTAGGTTGAATAAAACCAATTTCTTGGGCTTCGTGAGCACTATTAGCAACTTTCGCCATCCCAATAGTTTCAAAGACTTTTTGTAAGAATGGTTGAATCTGAGGTGCGATTTCGTTGGCTGCTCGTTCTGCTGCCCAGGCTGCCATGCGCATAATGCCACCAGCCCCAGGAATTAAGCCCACGCTCAGTTCTACTAAGCCAATATAGCTTTCTGCCGATGCTACTACTTGAGGACAAGCCATGACTAATTCACAACCACCACCGAGAGCTAATCCTCTGACAGCAGCAACAATTGGTTTGGGGAAGTAGTGAATTCTTTGGAGAGTTGTTTGAAACTGAACCACAAGAGCGTCAATCGCCTCTAATTGACCAGATTGGGCCAGCTTACCGACTTCTGCAAGATGAACACCACCACAGAAATTGACATTACTGTTACCAATAACCATGCCTCGATAATTGCTGGTTTCTAAGATATCTAATACTTCTGTCAGCCCATTCATGACTTTAAAGCTGAGAGTATTGCCTTTAGAGCGAAACTCATACAGAACTACTCCATCTCCTAGATCGAGTAAAGCTGCTTCTTCGTTTTGCCACAGAATACGCTCTGGTTCGGCTTTAATTACATCGAGGTCGATTTCATCTTGAGGAGTTCTCAAAACAACATATCCTTGACTGGGAACATAAACTTTGATTTCTTCTTTGTCCCCGTGTTTTTCTCGTTCTCGTTGATAAAATCCACCAACCTGATGATGTTTTACCATCGTAGTTACCCAGTCGGCTAAGGGGATATCTGCTGTTTGCATATCGGTAATTACAGTTTTAAAACCCAAGGCATCCCAAATTTCAAAAGGCCCTAGTTCCCAACCAAATCCCCAGCGCATGGCGCGATCGATTTCTACGGGACTATCGGTAATTTCGGGAATGCGATAAGAACTGTAACTGAGTATAGATAAGATCATCTTGCGGAAAAATGCTCCCGCTCGACCAGAATCTCGATACAGGGCGCGTAACCTTTCTGGTAATTCCAGCTTTTGCATCGATTTAATATCCCCTAAATCTAAAGGCTTGGCTGGTTCGTAAGCAAAGGTTTTGGGGTTTAAAGAGAGAATTTGACCGCGCTCTTTTTTATAAAATCCCTGACCTGTTTTTGCCCCTAAAGTTCCTGTTGCTACCAATTTCTCTAGTAATGGTGGTATCCGAAAAACTTCACGGCTTTCATCATGGGGAATAGCAGGATAGAGATTTTTAGTGACATAAGCTAGGGTATCTAGTCCTACTAGATCGGCTGTACGAAAAGTTCCCGATTTTGGTCTGCCCACTAGAGTACCAGTGAGGGTATCGATTTCTTCAATAGTGTATCCTTCTTCAGTAAAGCCTTTAATCCCCAGCATGGTTGCATACATACCAATGCGATTGGCGATAAAGTTAGGAGTATCTTTGGCAACTACTACTCCTTTGCCTAGATGCAGGCGACCGAACCACTCCAGTCGAACTAGTACTTGAGGGTCAGTGTCTTCGGTGGGAATCAGTTCTAGTAATTTAAGATAGCGGGGTGGATTGAAGAAATGAGTACCGAGAAAGCGATGAGTAAACGATGATGGCAATCCGCGAGCAATTTCTCGTACGGGTAAGCCACTAGTGTTAGTGGAGATAATCGTATCTTTACCGATAACGCCTTCCAATCGTGCCATTAACTGCTGTTTAATGGCTAAATTTTCCACGACTGCTTCAATTACCCAATCGACATTAGCCAGGCGATCGAGATGTTCGTCAAAATTACCCAGAGTAATGCGACGGGCTGTTTTTTCCGTAAATAAGATCGGGGGTTTGAGTTTGAGAGCTTTTTTCCAAGCTCCTTCTACAATCGCATTTTTGTTTCCTTCTGGAGCAGGTATATCCAATAGATGAACTGTTAAGCCGGCATTGGCTAGGTGGGCTGCAATTTGAGAACCCATGACTCCTGCACCTAAAACGGCAGCAGTTCGGAATGGTTTAAACATAATTTTTCAACCTGATTTTGTTATCTTTAAGGGCTGTCAGCAATTGATTAGCTAATAGCTATTAGCTAGGAGCTTTTCTCCTTTATTCCAATTCTTCAGAATTAGGTGTTTTTTGTAGTTTCCACCCCTCGAAGGAGGGAAGGGTAAGATAGTTTTTGAGCGATCGCCATGACCGCTTGACTTTGATGGTAATTTTCCTGGTGAATGACCTGATGAAAGTTTTAGTGACAATGCTTGGAGATACAACTCGTTGTAATTCTGTCTCTCCATAAAGAGAATCTATTTCCGCAGCAAATACCTCATTAACTTTGGCTCTTTTAACTTTGAGGTTAGAATCCAGTAGCCCATTTTCTGGAGTGAGATTGCCATCAACTAACTGAAATCGCTTTACTTTTGACCAACTAGGTAACTGTTTATTAGCATCATCAATTAAATCTTGATAGAGAGCAACAATTTCGGGTTGTTTGAGTAAATCTGCTGTGGTTAAATGCCAACCCATAGTCATGGCACGCTCGTACAGTTTATCTAGATCGGGAAAAATGAGCATTCCACAGAACTTTCTTTGCAATCCCACTGTCACTGCCTGTCTGACGAGGGGAGATTGTTTGACATGACTCTCTAAAGGTTCGGGGGTAACGTACTTGCCAGTAGAAAGCTTAAATAAGTCTTTTTTACTGCCGGTAATAGTGAGAAAACCTTCGGGAGTAAATTCTCCCAAGTCTCCTGTATGTAGCCAGCCTTCCTCATCGATAACTGACTGAGTGGCTTCTGGGTTTTTATAGTAGCCCTGCATCACGTAAGGAGCTTTAACCAAAATTTCTCCATCTTTAGCGATCGCTATTTCTACTCCAGCAATGGGTAATCCAACTGTCCCGGCACGATTTAAGCCATCTCGGTTACAACAGATCACCGAACTAGTCTCGGTTAAACCATAACCTTGGAGTACGGTCATACCTGCTGCACTCAAAATATTAGCAAGCTCGGCTTTTAAGGCTGCACCACCACTAATGAAATATTTTAGTCTGCCACCAAAAGGTTTTCTCCATTGAGAAAATACAAGCTTATCTGCTAGTTTTAGCCCGAAAGCGTCCAATAGTCCCGGTGATTTACCCAGTTGGTAACTTTGAGCTAGCTTTAACGCCCAATTAAAGATAATCCGTTTCCAGCTTTTCAGTTTGCCACCGCGGTCGAGAATTTTGTGATAGACCTTTTCCAGTAATCTGGGGACAGTGGCAACAATGGTCGGCCGAACTTGTTGAAAATCCTTGACTGCCCGATTGGGAGTAGTGAAGTACAGATCGTGTCCGTAATTGATATGACCGTAAATTAACGCCCGTGCAAAAATATGAGTTAGAGGTAAAAAAGAAAGTATGGTTTCTTTTACTCCTGGCTTAAGGTCAGGAATAGTTTTAAAAGTAGTTAAAATATCGGCAGAAATATTTTCATGAGTTAACATGACCCCTTTGGGTTTTCCTGTTTCTCCCGCAATATAAATAATGGTCGCTAAATTTTGAGGCTCAATGGTCGATCGCAATTGCTGACGTTGAGCCTCACACCATAGCTCCTTTCCTTGGGCTCGAATTTCCTCAAGCGATAATAATTGAATACATTGGGGCAATTCAGGGCAGGTTCGGTCTTCTCGTCCCTGACAGAGCAACATGGGAATACATAAACAGGCTTCTGCTGACATCTTAGTGGACTCGACTTCCTGTTTGGTTATAGCCGAATCTCGATCGCAGGTTAGTAGTTGTGTTCTTTTTTGCTCCCAATTATGGGGAACATCAGCAACAATAATAGTCTGCAAATTTGGAGTATCCCATAGGTAGGGTACTACTTGAGCGAGTAAATCGAGATCGGCAACAATTAAGGCTTTGGCTTCTGAGTGTCGCAGAATAAAAACGATATTTTCTAGAGTTTGAGTTAGATCGATCGGTACGTCAATCAGTCCAGCTAGCAGACAACCCATGTCTGCCAGGCAAAAATTGACATCACTGTGCATTAAGAAAGCTACGTGTTCGCCCCTATCTAAGTTTTGTTCTAGTAATCCTAACGCCAACTCTTCAGCAGCCGTCAGAAATTCTTGGTTAGATATAGACTTCCAGCCTTGTTCTGTCCACTGATTGAAAGCAGTATGATTAGGGGAGCGATCGACTGCCTCATCTAATAATGAAGGCAAGGTACGACCCAAAATTGGGCTATCTGAGCTAGGGTTAGCTCGCTCGATTTTATTAAGATAAAACATTGGCAATTTAAGGAGATTAAATCTCTCTTCTCCTAAAGGCTATCTTCAGCCTTTTAAGCCTTTATAAAAATTATTTCGTGACTCTTAAGACTAGGTGATAGCTGTTTAATAAAAGACAGTTATGACTAAACTAGAATGCTTGCTATTTCTGAACTTACAGCAAATATTCTTAACTGTCATAATTATTATGACAGTATATATTTGGTTTTTTTGTATTTACTTTTGTGTCTTAACTAATAATGTATTTTGGTATACTAAAAGTATAGCATATTGATAGTAAGTCAATCTAAAATAGCAAATAACTAAAGGGGATCATGTGTCAGAAGCAAGTAAATATAAGAGTTCCCGCACATGAGCTTAAAATCTTAAACCGCTACGCTAAAAAGACAAAGCGGACTAAAACAGACATTTTGCGGGAGTTTATTCGGTCTTTAAACAACCAAAAATACCCCCAGTAAAACGGGAAATATTAATAAATATAATGTTTGAGCTAAATAACTTAATTATCTGAAAATGGAACAGAAAATTTTAGTATTTTTTAATAGTTTGCCCTCCAAAAATATTAAGTTTTAATAATTTTTTTGTTGCTTAATACTCTTTGAAGGAGAAACACATTAACCAAGGGGATCTGGCTTGAGCATGGCTTGTTGTTTGAACATCTCTTTCAAAACCAAAGCCGGGTCTACATAGCTGCCATTAAATTTGAGAGTCCAATGTAAATGAGGGCCTGTAGTGCGTCCTGTCATACCAACACGACCAATTCTCATGCCCACAGGTACTTCTTGACCCTGCCAAATTTGAATACCACCACTGCGGTCTATCATATAACGACCTTTGGCAGCAACTTCTACATGACCATCTAAATGGCAGTAGGCGTGTCGCCAGCTTCCAGACTCGACAATTACCGCAGTACCACAAGGTGTGTTGTCTGAAACTTCAACGACTTTGCCCGTCCACCAACTACGAACATAGCTGCCCAAAGGAGCAGCCATATCTAAACCGTTATGGAATTGTTTTTTTCCATCAATAGGGGAGAGACGATAGCCAAAAGGAGAAGTGTAAGACTGAAAATTTTCGACCGGGAACGAGCCGTATTGCCAAGCAGTACTGGCTATTTTTTGGGTTTGAGATGTCGATTTATCTGGTGCATCGAGTGCTTGGATTTGCTTTTGCTTAAATCCACCTACTCCCACGCAAATAGATAGGACTAAAACAGCAAGTAACATTAAACGATGTTGCTTTATTCTGAGACAATTAATCATCATGTTTTCTTTAGTTCAGGAACGTCATAAATTACTTAGTAATTGGCTGTTATTAGCTACGTCTATCAAGCCCAGAATTTTTACAGAAGATATTCTCTATCCAAGAATAGTAAAAAAGTCGATAAACCGACTTAAATAACGTTACCCACGCTTGAAAAATCTTCTATAAACATTCCCAATATACAATCTAATTATTTTTACAGCAAGCTACAAATTAAGTAAAAATACAGGTAATTATATGAACATAATTTGCTTACTCATGCACTTTTTTGTGAAGATATTTAAAATTAAAATTTGTTATGCAGATAGAAATATTACCTTTTCAGATTGAGTTAAATACAGCAACGATAGCTGGTTCGTGTTTATGGGGATTAGCTCTCTACCTTAGTTTGTCGTCTCTCAAAGAATGGATTACCGAACAGTTAGTAAGATGGTTTAATTTTGCCGAGCGGTCGCTCTATACTTCTATGGAGGAATTTGAAGAGACTCGTCCTGCCAGAGAAGCGCAAAATGCTTTTTATGCTTCTATATTTAGTATTATTCCTTTTTTAGTTGCAGGAATTTTGTGTAATTGGGGCGTAGAAGCTAGTTTAGGTAGCAGTTGGGCAATTAGTATCGGAATTTTGGCGTGTATGGGTTGTGGAGTTTACGAACTAGGTCGTCAAGATAGTCAGTAGGGTTAGCCGAAGTTTGGAGTTGTTAGTTACGATCTTATTGTCGAGCGAGGATTAGTCAATTTTGCGTTTATCTACTTATTCCCATTCCATTCCTAAATGGCTGAAATTGAGAGGACAAAGGTTGCCGTTGAAAAGCACGCTTGCTTTAGCTATAGTTACAGCTATGGTTATTACTGGCTGCAATCCAGCTATGTTAAAATCTGATGCTAGTCAGCCTCCTCAAATAGTACTAGCTATTCTTGAAGGACCGAAAACTTTTAATCCTGTAATTTCTCAAGATAAAACTAGCAGCGATGTTGGCGGGATGATTTTTGCTGGATTGACAGAGCAAGACCCTTTTACAGGAGAAATAAAACCATCTTTAGCTAAATCTTGGTCAATTTCAGCAGATAAGCTGCGGATTGTATTTACTCTTAAAGAAAATTTAAAATGGTCGGATGGACATCCCCTCACTGCTGATGATGTAGATTTTACTTACAATCAACTTTACTTTAACGAAGCTATTCCCACTGGGATGCGCGATGTTTTACGTATTGGTCAAAGTAGGGCTTTACCCAAAGTACGCAAACTTAATGACTTGCAAATAGAATTTACCTTGCCCGAACCCTTCGCTCCCTTTTTAGGAACAACTGGGACGGGAATTTTACCTGCTCACATTTTAAAAGAAACGGTTGAAAAAAAAGATAAAGATGGAAATTTGCTTTTTCTGTCTACTTGGTCGGTAGATACTCCTCCAGGAAAAATTCCCGCTAGTGGTCCTTATAAGATTAGAAATTACACTACCAGTGAACGGGTAGTATTTGAGCGCAATCCTTCTTACTGGAAAAAAGAAGCAGGAAATCAATTACCTTACATTGACAGAGTAGTCTGGGAAATAGTTGAATCTACTGATACCTTTTTACTCCAATTTCGTTCTGGTGGGTTAGATTCTGTTTTTGTCTATCCTGAATATTTTTCTCTCTTAAAAAAAGAAGAAGACCGAGGCAATTTTACTATTTATAATGGTGGTCCTAACTATGGAACTACTTTTATTCTTTTCAATCTTAATACTGGTTCGAGAAATGGTAAGCCTTTAGTCAATCCGATTAAATCTCGTTGGTTTAATAACCTTAAATTCAGAAAAGCCATTGCTTATGGAATCGATCGCCAAAGAATGGTAAATAATATTTATCGAGGCTTGGGTGAACCACAAACATCTTTTGTTTCGGTACAATCACCTTTTTATTATGATGGCTTGAAAGGCTATGATTACGACCCAGAAAAAGCCAGACAGTTATTAAAACAAGCTGGATTTAAGTACAATAACAAGCAACAATTACTAGACGATCGAGGTAACCGAGTAAGCTTTACCCTAACTACTAATTCTGGTAATAAAATTAGGGAAGGTATGGGTTCACAAATAGCTGGAGATTTGGGCAAAATCGGGATTCAAGTGAATTTTAGCCCCATCGCTTTTAATGTTTTAACTAATAAACTCAGTAACTCCCTGGAGTGGGAATGTGTTTTACTTGGTTTTACTGGTGGTAATGAACCTAATAGTGGAGCGAATATCTGGAACCCTGATGGTAGCTTACATATGTTTAATCAAAAACCAAAACCTGGTCAAACTCCACTTCAAGGTAGAAAAGTAGACCCTTGGGAAGAAGAAATCGGTCAGCTTTTTATCAAAGGTGCCAGGGAATTAGATCCAGAAAAACGTAAAGCTATTTATGCAGAAATTCAGACTTTGGTTGAAGAAAAAGTACCTTTTATTTATTTAGTTAATCCTTTAGCATTGGGTGCAGTGCGTAATAATATTCAAACTATAGAATATTCAGCTTTAGGAGGAGCTTTTTGGAATTTAGAAGAGTTGAAAATTACTGAGTAGTTTTGTTGGTGGTTAATTGTTGACCAAACAATTGTCAATACTTTAAAGTTAATTGTCTAATCGGCGGATTCCAAGATTAGTCGGCGTTTTGTTCGACAAACTACGATGTTGAAAGTTACGCTTTAGACTGCAAATTGGTATTATGCACGCTTCTTTGAACCTATCCCACTAATAATATTCGAGCAATCCATATATGACGGAAAACTTCTACTCCTCCTCCAATACGATCTATTATTAAAAATATTTGCCCCATCAATCTAGCTTCACTTTGAATAAAATGTAGCCTATCTTTAGAAATAAATATTCCACTACCTGGGAAGGATAAAATATAAAGTAATTTCATCCTTTAGATAGATAGTTAAATCAAAATGCTGAAATATTACCCATAATAATTAAAATTACTTGAGGAGTATGATAGCGTGGTGCTTCCTAAACGATTATTAATTCGGTTCTTATCTACCTTTTATTTCCCTTTGTTATCTGTTTTAGTTTTTGCTGCTTGTAATTCTGAAAGTGAATTTGCTCAGACAAAAGGTAATAGCGAGGTTCTTAAATTACTTTATTGGCAAGCCCCGACTATTCTTAATCCCCATCTTTCTAATGGTTCTAAAGATCTAGAAGCGTCTCGTATTACGCTTGAGCCATTAGCAAGTTTCAATAATAAAGATGAGCTAATTCCTTTTTTAGCTGCGGAAATACCGACAAGAGAAAATGGGGGATTATCTCCTGATGGTAAATCTGTTACTTGGAAACTAAAAGAAGAATTAAAATGGTCTGATGGAACGCCGTTTACTGCTGCTGATGTTATTTTCACTTATCAATTTGTGACGAATCCTGATGTGGGGGCAATAACCGCAGGAATTTATGAGTTAATCGATCGTATTGAAGCGCTCGATGAATATACTATAAAAATTCATTTCAAAGAAGTCAATCCTGCTTGGTTTGGAGTATTCGTGGGGCAAGAAGGGGCAATTTTGCCCAAGCATATCTTTGAAGAGTATAACGGTGCCAATGCTAGAGAAGCTCCTGCCAACCTCATGCCTGTGGGAACGGGGGCTTATCGAGTAGTAGAATTTAAACCAGGGGATATTGTGGTTTACGAACCCAATCCCGAATTTCCTGGCGTAGACGAACTAGCTTTTAAACGGATCGAACTTAAAGGTGGTGGCGATGCTACCTCCGCAGCTAGAGCAGTTTTACAAACAGGGGATGCAGATTTTGCCTACAATCTTCAGGTAGAAGCCCCCGTCTTAAAACAATTAGAAGCTGCTGGTAAAGGAAAAGTAGTCTCCAATTTAGGTGGTTCGATGGAGCGCATAGTCATTAATCATACCGATCCGAACAAAGCTACTAAAGATGGAGAACGTTCTAGTATAAAATTTCCCCATCCTTTTTTAACCGACATTAAAGTTCGTCAGGCATTGTTTTTAGCTGTCGATCGCGATACCATTTCCGAACAATTATACGGGGTTACAGGTCAGCCAACCGCTAACTTTTTGGTCGCGCCATCCCAATATGTTTCTCCTAATACTAGCTATGAATTTAATCTAAATAAGGCTGCTACTTTACTCGATGAAGCTGGTTGGCAAGATACCAATAATAATGGTATTCGCGATAAAAATGGAGTGGAAATGAATGTATTGTTTCAAACTTCGGTTAATCCTTTGCGTCAAAAAACCCAAGAAGTTATTAAACAAGCGTTGCAGTCTTTGGGTATTGGAGTAGAACTAAAAAGCATTGATGCTAGTATCTTTTTCTCTAGCGATCCTGCTAGCAATGATACCACCGAACATTTTTATGCAGATTTGCAAATGTTTACCAGAACTATTACTAATCCCGATCCTCTAACTTATATGGAAACTTACACCTGTTCGGAAATCTCTCAAAAAGCCAATAACTGGAGTGGAAGGAATACTGCTCGTCATTGCAACCCCGAATACGATCGACTTTGGCAGCAGGCTAAAACAGAACTCGATCGAGAAAAAAGAAAACAAATCTTTATTAAGATGAATGACCTAATAATTAACAATGCTTCGGCAATACCTTTAATTCATCGGGCTGATGTAGTAGGAGTTAGTAACAACTTAATTGGTGTAGACTTGACTCCTTGGGATACCAGAACTTGGAATATTATGGAGTGGAAACGCCCTGAAGGCAGTAATCAGTAATCAGTAATCAGTTATTAATGAAAATAGGTATTGTTGGTTTGGGTTTAATTGGTGGTTCTTTGGGACTAGATTTAAAAACTCGAGGACATGAAATTTTAGGAGTTTCTCGTCAAGAAACTACCTGTCAGATTGCTTTAGAAAAGAATATTGTAGATTATGCAAGTACGGATTTAAGTCTATTGGCAGCAGCAGAAATAGTTATTGTCTGCACCCCCATAGGTTCGATCGCATCTATAGTAGCTCGACTTGTCCCTTATCTATCTCCTGACACTATTGTTACAGATGTGGGTTCGGTGAAAGAACCTATAGTTGAAGCTTGTACCCCTTTATGGTCTAATTTCTTGGGTGGGCATCCCATGGCAGGAAATACCGATCGAGGAATTCATGCAGCCCAAACCGATTTATTTACTGGTGCTGCTTATGTCTTTACTCCCACAGCTACAACCCCACCAGTAGCAGTAGAAAAATTAGAAGCTATAGCGCGAGCGCTTGGTATGATGACTTATGTCTGTTCTCCTGAAGTTCACGACCGTGCTGTTGCTTGGATCTCTCATTTACCTGTAATTATCAGTACTAATTTAATTACTAGTTGTTTGCAAGAGAGGGACTCCCAAGTTTTAGAATTAGCTCAAAAACTTGCTAGTTCTGGATTTCGCGACACTAGTAGAGTTGGTGGTGGCAACCCTGAGTTAGGAATGATGATGGCAAAATACAATCGTCAGGCTCTTTTGCGATCGCTAGCACAATATCGTCACAGTCTAGATGAAATAATTACACAAATCGAACGAGAAAACTGGGATAATTTAGAACGAGTATTAGAAACTAATCAGCAAGCCAGACCCAAGTTTCTGAATTAACGAATAACTAACTCTGTGCTTTTACAATATATGCCTTCTTTACGCGAGAAAACCGCTTTTTATCTTGAGGATATAGAAACTAGCTTAGGTTTAGCTATTAATTTAATTGTACTTGGGTTAATTTTACTTTCTTCTGGCATATTTGTTGCTCAAACTTATCCCCTCCCTCCTCAATTAGCGAATAGTTTCCATATTCTCGATCTAATTATTTTAGTTATTTTTACTATTGAATATTTTTTGCGTTTTTGGTCGGCTGAAAATAGGCGTAAATTTTTCTTTAGTATCTTCTCAATGATAGATTTAATTGCTATTTTGCCTTTACTATTAGGGGCAATGGATTTTCGATTTTTCCGTGTTTTTAGATGGTTTCGTATCTTAAGGATAATTCGGTTCTGGCGACTAGAAACTAAGTTATTTGGAATTAAAACTCAGGATGGTATTATTTTTGCACGGATTTTTTTAACACTTTTTTCCTTAATTTTTGTCTATGCTGGCTTAATTTATCAAGTAGAACACCAAATTAATACTCAGGGTTTAAAAAACTTTTTTGATGCTTTCTATTTTGTCGTTGTTACTATGACCACAGTTGGTTATGGTGATGTTACTCCCCTATCCGAAGCAGGAAGAGCAATGACTTTATTAATGATTTTAACAGGAGTCTTGTTTATTCCTTGGCAATTAAGTGAATTAATTAAACAAGTTCTTAAAACTGTTAATCTAGTGGAAAAAGAATGTTTTAATTGTGGTTTGTCTCGTCACGATCCTGACGCTAAGTTTTGCAAAAGATGTGGGGCAATCTTGCCAGAAAATAGTCTTAGCAGTAATTAAATAATGAGGAGAATTTATGGAAAGAGGACTACTTTGGCTACCGTTACTAGCCGTATTTATTTGGTTAGCTAGAATGGGTTGGAATGAATATCAAAAAGTAGAAAAATATCGTGTTTGGGCAGAAGATTTTGATAATGCCAAGTACGACATTTATTCGGTATTAGGTAAAAAAGGTCAGGAATTAACTTGGGGAAAACCCACACGCAAGGGGTTAATCGAAATTAGTACTTTTTCCTTGACAGAAGTAGAAAAGATTACTTTACTAGTAGGCGATCGTCCTGTTGACTGGGACAATCCCCCCAGTAAAGGCAAAACTGCGCTTGAATTTAGCTTGGTAGATCGAGAAAAGAAACTAAAAATTCCTTTTACCGACGTTATTCTTGCTGCCAAATGGGGGAAGTATTTACAACAAGAGTGGCAAAAATTGCAAGCTGGTTAATTACTTAGTTATCTAAACTAAGAATTAACTCAGTTGCTGAAAATAAGGCTCTAATTACTCGAAGCATCTGATGAGGAAGATTGATTTTCCTCAGTTTTTGACTTACTATTATTGCTATAGTATCTTTTACCCCTTCCAGAGTAACGAGAAGATGGTTTACGGAATTTTCTCGCATTTAATTTATTACGTTCCGCTTTTTCTTTTTTAGCATTACGACGTTTAGACATTAGGTTTCCTCATTCAGACAACAAAACGCCTCTAGGAAAGCTCTAGTATAATTGATTAGTTTGATTCCTAGAAGCGTTATTTATTTAACCTCAAAGCTCAGAAGCGATTATTTTTACGACCTCCTCTCGAATTTCTATTTTCGCGAGGTTTAGCTTTGTTAATATTCAATCCTCGCTCCATCAATTCCGCTTTATTTAAAGCTTTAATAGCTTTATCTTCTTCATATTCTGTTTCCGTTGCCACAAAAGCAAAGCCTCGTAAAAGACCTAGATTGCGACAGGTGGGAAGATGAACTCGCCGAACAGTACCATACCCAGTAAAGACTTTAGTAAGGTGTTCTCGGTTAATCTCATAAGAGAGATTTCCTACGTAAATCTACATAAAGTAAATTTCCTCCTAAATCAGAACTGCGTAGAGATACAAGATTTCGGAGCGAAGCTCATCAATACCAGAGGACAAAAACCTTTTTATACTGAATATGAACTTTATCTTCTATCTTTATTACCGATAATTATACTAACACTTTTATTGAATATGTACGGTCAATTTTTTGGAGAAAAAATAAAAACAACTAATCTTGCCAGAGACGACGACGGGTTGCACCATTAAGTCGTTGATGACTATCTCGTAACAATTTAGGTATATCCAATTTTTCTGGACAACGAGGAAGACAGTCTCCGCAACTAGTACAACGATCGCCTTTTTTGCCAGGAAACCAATGACCTGCATTTTCCAACATCCGATAGCGATACTGACCGTATTCTGTCATGTCATAAGCTACAGCAAGGTTACGCAGTCGTAAGATTTCGGGGATATTAATTGCTTCAGGGCAGGGAAGACATCGATAGCACTGACTACAAAGATCGCTGGTTAAAGTTTTTTGTCGATGAGAACTTAAATGCTGTAATGTTTCTCGTTCTTCAGGCGTGAGGGGATAATCTCGGTCTGCTACTTGTAATGGTGTAGTCAATTCCTCAGGATTAGCAGCCCCTACACTTAGAGTTGTAATACGACGATCGCTCAGCAAAAAACGATAGTTTAATTCTAGGGGAGAAAAAGGCTGGCATAGCTGTCGTAAAGTGGCTGGCGGAGTATAGAGCCTTCCTCCTTTATCCGCAGGAGAAATAATAAATACACCCATATCTTTAGCTTGGGCTAGAGCGATCGCTGGTTCATTGCGCTGCCAAAAATAATAATAATGAAGATTAATGAATGAAAATAAATTAGTTTCGATCGTCGCTAAAATTAGCTCGAGAGAACCATGAGTGGAAAAACCCAAATGGCATATCTTTCCTGCTCTCATTGCTGTTTGGATTGCCCGCAAACAACTGCGATCGCTTGTTACCCAGTCTAAATGTTGCCAGGTATTAATGCCGTGAATTGCTAAACAATCTATATGGTCTACTTGCAATCTAGATAAAGATTCATCGATCCACTGACCCATTTGTTTGGCATCTGGTGTCGGTGGCAACTTTGTAGTAACGTAAATTTCTTCTTTTTGTTTAGCTAGATTGGTTTTAAGAGTTTGACCGAGATACTCTTCACTTTGACCATAACCGTTAGCAGTTTCTAGATGATTAATACCTAATTCAATAGCTTGGGCGATCGTTTTTTCTGCTACTTGAGAAGATTCCAGACAACGCATCGTTCCCAAGGAAAAAACAGATAACTGCAAGTTAGTTTTTCCAAATCGCCGATATTTCATGAATTGGTGATTGGTGATTAGTGATTGGGTAATAACACCTAACAACTAATCACCATTAGTACCTCCTCGCTTAATTAAATCTTCTGGTCTCAAATTAGAAATAAATTCTCGAAAAGCTTGACGTTCTTCTTCATCAGCATCTCGATCTACAGGAATAGAAGCATCAGCTACTACTTCTTCCATTACCCAAATAGGACTTTCTGTGCGCAAGGCGATGGAGATCGCATCGCTAGGACGACAATCAATTTCTTTTTTGACACCCGCTTGGTTCAAACAGAGAACAGCATAAAAAGTTTGATCTCGTAGTGCATGAATAATAATTTTTTCCAAATTAATGTCCCAAGATTCAAAAATATTAGCAATCAAATCGTGGGTCAAAGGACGAGGTGCTGGTTGTTTTTCCAAAGCATTAATAATGGCTCTAGCTTGATCCTGTCCGATAAAAATTGGCAATGCTCTACGTTCAGAAGCATCTTTCAGCAAGACGATCGGAGTACGGTGGACAGCATCTAAAGCAATGCCAGCAACTTTCATTTCTATCATTGGTTGAGTCTCTCAAATAACATCAGCAAGAATTATGACCACACAAAATCAATAAATCAAGATAAATATTTATTCCCAGACTAGGATGTATATTTCATCTCGAACATCATAACTAGTAAAAATACTCAATCTCATTAATACTAGAGATGCTGTTTAATTTCAGTATGCCCTAATTTATATTTATTGCCTTACTGTCTCCAGAAAAAATTAAAGTCAGAGAGAAAGGGCAAACATTCGGCACAGTAGTCTGTAGAGAGCATTTATACTTTGATAGCAGGCTTTAGGGCTCAATTATTAAACTTTAATTATGTTTTCTCAATCGAATTATGTTTACAGGTTTAGTACAAGGGATCGGTACAATTCATAAGCAAGGTCAAGATTGTTTTAAAATTACAATCATTCGTAACAGTTCTCAAGGAATTGTAGCAGATTTGGCGCTTGGCGATAGCGTAGCTGTAGATGGAGTCTGCTTAACTGTAGAAGAGATTGTCTCTAATGGTTTTTTGGCAACGGTTTCTCCCGAAACTCTGCAACGCAGTACTCTCGGACAACGAACCATGACAGCAGAATACGTTAATCTAGAAACATCTTTGAGAGTAGGAAGCAAAATTGGCGGTCATTTTGTCACAGGTCATGTAGATGGTGTTGGTTGTTTGTCACAATCTATGGCTACAGATAAAGCTTGGGAAATGAACTTTACTGCACCTCCTGCTATGGTCGATCGATGGCAAAATAATATAGCTCGTTATCTAGTTGAGAAAGGTAGCATTGCCATCAATGGAATTAGTCTAACTGTTGCCGATTGTGCGGTTGATGGCAGTTGGTTTAAAGTTGCCGTTATTCCCCATACCTATAGAGAAACCAATTTGTGTTATCTTCAGCCAGGAGATTTGGTCAACATAGAAAGCGATATTTTAGGAAAATACGTCGATCGATTAATTGCCCATCGTTTACCCTCTGCCAATCGAGTAGAAGATATAAGTCTCGCTTTTTTGACAGAGAATGGATACGTGTAAGTAACGAGTAGCGAGTACCAATAGGTGTGCATTCAACGAAACTCCGTAACCTTGCTGAAATATTAAATTTAATTAACGTATTATTTACAGGGTATCTCTGAAGAATTACATAAACTTCATGTAATTAGGGCATTTTCACTTATATACTGTATTTATGTAAAGCAAACAGCAAATAACTATTAAACAACTACTAAATTAATTTACTAATTTCATGGACAATATCAGTAACTATTTAAATTTTATTCAGCAGGAAGTCGTTGCGGAGGAAAAAACTGTAAAAGTTGCTCGGTTAATTATTTTACTAATTAAAATTGAAAAAGAACTATATACAGTTAAAACTACTTTAGGCAAACTTAAAAATCATGAAAAAGCTGATAGCAAATCTACTTCAGAAAATACAGTAGATGGAAAATTGGCAACAGTTGAGATGCTATTGGATAAAATTCGCAAAGCCAGACTAAATCTTAATTACTACTTTATTTAAGTTTTGAAAATAGAAAATAAAATAACTATCAGTTGTATTGATATACAAATGAATTTGAGTTTTTAATAAATATTCTTCTAAAACTATATCTAGAAGAATATTTATTTTTGTCAGGATTTTTGTTTAATAATTAGAGCAGTATGTATTGAAATTAGGACATGAATTAATCAATTCACTACTTGCTATTTGCTATTTTGCCTTAAGATCTCCTCCTAACCTTCGTTGGTATTGCTATACAAGCTTAGAGAATAAAGATTGCCTATACTAATAAGTAGATCGACTTAATTATTTATAAGTAGTCACATTTATGGCAACAAAACCAACTTGGTTGGGAATAGACCCCGGTTTAGCTATATTGGGTTGGGCATTTTTAGAGGAAGTGGCGGTCGGAGATGCAAGATTACTCGAATATGGCACGATCGAAACGAATAAAAAATTAACTACGCCAGAAAGACTATTAGAAATTGAGCAAGACATGGTGGAGTTAATTACCGAATTGCAACCCAGTCAAATAGCGATCGAAATGCCCTTTTTTAGTAGAAGTATCAAAGCAGCAGGAGGAGTCCTTCAGTCTTTTGGGGTAATCAATTTAGTTTGTTATCGAGAAACAGGAATTTTGCCAATTTATTTACATCAATCTAGTTGGAAATGCCATCTTGGTTATGGAAAAGCTGATAAAAAAGAAGTAGCAAATATGATTCAAGTTTTATTCGCTCTAGAATCTTTACCAATTGATGATAGTGTTGATGCGATCGGGATTGGATATGCGGGATTATGTGGGCTAAGAAATAACATTACTTGAATTGATATTTTTATTAGCCAAACAAAAAAAAGACCGCTTGAGTTGGCAAAGCGATCGATTATTTAATCAGCAAGTTTCTATGTTTTAGATATTACTTATATTTAAGTTGTTGTAGTTTTTTAAACAATTATTTCAAGACTTGTATTGGAGCATAAAATTAGAGCAATATTAGACCTCTTACAAAAATAAATAAGAAATCAAAATTAATCCTTTTTACCTTTTACCTTTTACTTTTTACCTCCACTCAACCGAGATTTTGGAGACTTATGCAAGAAGTCTATTACAATTTAAGGTTACTAATTCCAGGTTGCCTAAGTATAATTTCATTTATTGAGCCAAAACTTTATTGATTGGCTCAATAAACAATTAATACTCATGAAGGATGTATGCTTTAATTTAAATTAAGCAGTTAAATTGTGTTCTATCTCTGTTAATCTCATTACATTAGATTCTTTTTGTACTATTTGAGCATCTTGTTCTGATTTTTTAAAATCAACAGCAAATAGTTCGTGTAGTTTGTAGAGGCGATCGACTGAGCTATATTTTTTCATTATTGATTTACTCCGTTTTTTAATTCTACAATTTCCAAAATAAAGCAGAAAAGTAACTAATTAGGGACAAAAAAGTAAAAAAAACGATATAAAAAAATTGTGATATTTATCCGCTCTTAACGAAAACATACTCTAATGGTCAAAAGTCAATAATTGCTTACTATGTACGTATTTTTTTTAAATACTAAGCAAATTAAAATGTAATAAAATTAACAATTAAATCAATCGATCTAAATCTACAATAAAAATTGTTACAGCGGGTTTATTTTTTTGAGTAATTAAGGTAACATGACTGGCGATTTCTAAAGTGTCAGAATGACGATAAGAATTAGGTAAAAGCCTAATTTGAGATAAAGGTACATCAATGAGAATAGGCATTTTTGATACTAAAATACCTATAGACTCACCCATAACATCTTTTGTAATAATGAAATAGCCATCAAAATTATTTCGCTCTGCTTGGCTATGTTTAAATAGCTTTTGTTCTAAATCGACTATAGTTACTTCGCGATCGTCTAAATGGGCAAGATTGATATGATTGAGTCCACTCCCATGGACAGAAGTATATTTAACAACTTTTTTTGTCTGTTCGATGGGCAATGCTAAAGTAAGCTTATCAACTTCAAACACTAGTAATTTAAGTAGAGAGTCAGGAGTAGAAGTAATGAGATCTTCGGGCTTATTTTGAAGTTGATGATTAGTAAACATAGCAATCTCGATTTATATAGGGGAAAATAACTAAATTTAATGATGAGTTTTAATTAAATTTTTAATTTCTTGTAAAAACTCTTCTTCTATGTAGGGTTTGGTAAAAAAGGCAATTGCTCCCAACTGTTTGGCTAAATTGCGGTGTTTTTCACTGCTACGAGAAGAAAGCATCGCTACAGGGATATGAGCTATTTTGGCATCTTGGCGATGAACATCAAGAAATTCAAAGCCATTCATAATCGGCATTTCTATATCACAAATAATAAGATTTACTTGCGGATTTTGTTTTAATTGTTCTAATCCCTCTTTTCCATGTCTGGCTTGTAATACTCGGTAGCCTTTTTTTTCTAAACTCAGAGTCATAGTCCTGCGTAAAGCAGAGGAATCATCAATAATTAATATGTTTAAATTAGTTATTGTTTTGGGTGTAGATTTAGATCGATCTTCAGAGTCACTATGTTTTTGTGAGAGTATTGTTTTGAGTTCGCCCAGAAACTCTTGTTCGATGTAGGGTTTAGTAAAGTAGGCATTGGCTCCCAACTGTTTGGCTAAACTACGGTGTTTTCCTCCACTCCGAGAGGTAAGCATAATGACAGGAATTTGAAGTAACAAAGAATCACGACGGCGAACACTGAGAAATTCAAAGCCATTCATATTGGGCATTTCTATATCACAGATAATTAAATCGATACCAGAATGATTCTTGAGTCGATCTAAAGCTTGTCGCCCATCACCTGCTTGCAATACACGATAGCCTTGTTTTTCTAGACTTAAAGCCATAGTTCTTCTAAGGGCAGTAGAGTCATCAACTACTAGTATTGTGGGCTGGTTGAGGGTTTTGGCGAGAACTATTTCAATATTCTTGTCTTGTGTATCTAACTCAAGGTCATCGGCTAGTTCTAATCGATCGATAGAATTTAAATTATTTTGCTCCTGAATTGTATTTAATCCCAGGACTTTATTAATTAGTACAACTCCATCGATCGCGGGAAGTAAAGTTCCATCTCCTAAAATAGTGCAGCCATAAGTGTAGCTAGGAGGAGTAATTGCCTTACCAAAAGGTTTAATAACTAATTCTTGTTCGGTAATCAGTTTGTCAATTTCTAGGGCAAATAATTGTTGTCCTATCCGTAACAATAGCAAAGGTGATGCCCAATCTACAGGGGAGGCAACCGTATCAAAAGTTTTACTCTGCAAACCTGCTGAATAAATAGTGCAGTTATACTTAAGCAAATCTTTAACTGCATAAATAGGTATTAATTGCTGATTCCAGAATAAAAACCTCTGTGGACCAGATAATTGTATTTGGTCTGATTTAGGAATAATGATTTCTTCGATACTATCTGACGGTAAAGCAAAAGCCGTTGAACCCAAAGAACAGACTAGTAGTTTGGCAATAGTTAGAGTAAGAGGTAATTTAAGAGTAAAAGTAGTTCCCTCTCCAGGAGATGAATCAACTTTAATCGTGCCTTTGAGCAATTGTAATTGAGAACGAACTACATTCATGCCTACACCACGCCCAGATAATTCACTAACTTTATCTGCGGTAGAAAATCCTGCCTCAAAAATTAAGTCTAATAATTCTTCTTTAGTCGCTATTTGGGCTTGTTCGACTGACAACAAACCTTGTTTAATTGCTTTACTGGCAATTTTAGTTAAATTAAGTCCTCGACCATCATCCTGCACTTCGATAACAGTTTGATTGCCTTGATAATAAGCACTAATGGTAATATTTCCTTTGGCTGATTTACCTTGTTGACGGCGAAATTCAGGTGGTTCAATTCCATGATCGAAAGCATTACGTAGTAAATGCATCAGAGGATCGTACAGCTTTTCTAATACTGCTCTGTCAACCAGTACTCCTGTCCCGATCGTCTTTAAAGTAACAGGTTTTTGATACTTGTTAGATAAATTACGCAATATGCGCGGAAAACGTTGCAGAATTTGGTCTAAAGGTAACATCCTTGCCCACATTAGCTCATCCCGCATTTGTCCGAGCATCTGACGTTGTTGCTTAATAGTTAAGTCAGATTGTCTGGCAAACAAAGAAATATCTTCCATTCCTTCTTCTAGTTGCATCATTTCCTCTAATATTTTTTGTAGTAAAATGTGCAACTGACTGTAGCGATCCATTTCTAAAGAATCAAACTCGGTTTGACTGGTATTGATTGCCGAAAAATGGTTTTTGGTAGAAGAGAAATGATTACTTTGAGGTTTTTCTGACTCGATCGACAGACGATCGGCAAACTCTCTTAATTGGACTGTTATTTTGTGAAAACGGGCAAACTTGCGGACTAGTTCTTTGACATTCTGCTGAAGTTGTTCATTTTGCAGAGATAGGCTGTTACGGTTAATGACTAATTCGCCAATGATATTATTCATTCTCTCTAGATGATTTAAGTCAATTCTTACGGTTAAATTAGTTATTTTGTTGTCTTCATGCCGATCTAATTTAACTTTATCTTTTGGGGTTATAGTTACTTCTTCTTTTGGTTTTGATGGAGATGGAGGTAAGAGACTGCTTTGTAGAGGAGGTAACTTATCGAAGATTTGCTCGATAGATTGGATCGCTTCATCTAAATTATTGGGTTGAGGTAGTCCTTGCCCATCGATTTCTAGAGATTCTTTTGACTCAGAATGATTATGAGAAACTGAAAGTTTAACTGGAATTTTTAGCTCATCCCCAAAAACACTATCTAGAGAAATGATTTCTGGTGTTGGCTCATCGCTAACAGGTGTCTGCTCTGTTATAGTGTTTAAATCATCCCCAAAAACACTATCTAGAGAAATAATGTCTGGTGTTAGCTCATCGCTAACAGGTGTCTGCTCTTCTCCTGTTATGGTGTTTAAATCATCCCCAAAAACACTATCTAGAGAAATGATTTCTGGTGTTGGCTCATCGCTAACAGGTGTCTGCTCTTCTTCTGAAGAAATTTCTAGCTCGTCTCCAAAGACACTTTCTAAAGAGACAATCTCCTGAGATTCTGTTTCTTCAGAACCCACTGATTCTTCAGACTTAGAGAGAGCTAATAAAGCCTCAGAAGGTTCTCCTCCACGCAGTCGCTCGCCTTCTAAAACCGAGTCTCTAGCTACTTGACAATCTGCCAACATGAGATTACCTATTTCTACAGCTTTCTCTGGATGGTTGTCGAGCGCAATTATGGCAGCTCGAGCAATTTCGCCAAAACCAGGCAAATTAAATAACTCAGCAAATTCAGTAAATACTTTTGCTTGAGCTTTTATTTCTCTAATGACTTCTTCTCTATTAGAGTCAGCCAGTATTGTAGTCAAACGCTCGAGGGATTGAGCGACATCTACTTCAAAGATAGAAGCAACAATATCAATACCTAAATCGGCAGAAATAGGGACGTAGTTATCGGCTTCTTTAAGAGCATCTCCTAATAATTCTTCTATTTGAGTAAATATAGGTTCGGCATTAACTAAAGCAGATTGAGTATCAAAAGCTCCAGTCTCTATTTGTTCGTTAAGAGGAGAACGAAGACAGTCATAAGCTTCCAGTAACAAGCTTTCTAATTCTGAGTCAAATTCAACCTTGTCGCTATAAAGGGCTTGAAAGAAATCTTCTAAGCGATGAGCTAGAGTTTTAATGGCATCTAGATCGACACTTGCTGCTCCTCCTTTAAGAGAATGAGCAGCCCTCATTAACTCATGAACTCGATCGGTACTGCGATCTTCACTAAGATTCAGTAAACCAGTTTCCAGGGTTTGGAGAAGTTCTCGAGCTTCTTCAATAAAAAACTGATAGGCTCGATCGCGAATATCAGGGTTAAGAGACATGGTTGGTTGGGAATTAAGTAATAAGTAAGGGGTGAATAACTCCAAACTAACCGCTAGGTTTTAAATTGTCCGATGCCTACTTGTAATTTCTCAGCAGTTTGATATAGCTCCTCGATCGAAGTCGATACTTTTGTTGCCGAGCGAGAATTGGCTTCGGCTATGATTGCTACATTTGCTATGGTTTCACTTACCAGTCCTGAAGTTTCTGCTTGAGCGACCGCAGCTTGGGCAATTTCTTTTACTAGTTGACTGATTTCATGACTGGCAGCAGTTACTTCGGTTAAACTTTGTCGAGTTTGTCGAACTAGTTGGGTACCCACTTCTACTTGTTTAGTTCCTGTATTCATGGCTTCCACTACCTCATTAGTTTCTAATTGAATTCGGGTAACCAAATTGTCAATTTCTGCGGTTGCTTCTGCCGATCTCGCAGCTAAAGAACGTACTTCGTCGGCGATGACAGCGAAGCCTTTTCCCTGTTCTCCTGCTCTGGCTGCTTCAATAGATGCTTTGAGAGCGAGTAAATGAGTTTGAGCAGCAAAACGACCGATTAAATTTACGGCTTGAGAAATAGCTTGAGATGATTCTCCTAATTGTTTAACTTTTTGAGCAGCTTCATTTACACTTGTTTGAATGGCATTAATTTCTGCTACTGTTCGGTTCATTGCTTCATCACCGACAGCAATATTTTGGTTAGCATTCTGTACGATCGATTCTGCTAGACCCGCATTAGCAGAGATAGCTTTAATTGATTCACTCATTTTTTGAATTTGAACCATACTTAAAGAAATTTCTTCTGCCTGTTTGACTGCTTCTCGGGCTAAATTGCTAATAACTCGTTCATTTTCACTAGTATTTGCTTGTACTTCCTGAGATACTGCTTTTACCTGGTTAACAATTTTGTGCAGATTTTCGATCGTAGCGTTATAAGAATCAGCGATTGTGCCAATTTCGTCTTCTTGAACCCGAGCGCGGATGGTTAAATCTCCACGACTTACGGGGTCTACTTCCATCAATAATTGTAAGGCTCGTTGTTGTAGATATTCTCTAGCTTTTTTTTCTCTTTCTTCCGTTACTTTTAACTGTTCTAAAAAGCTCAATCGATCGAGAGCGAAACTGATTTGATTGGCGATTTGAGTTAACCAATCAATTTCACTAGTTTCCCAATGACGAGGAGCAGAACATTGATGAACAATTAGTAAACCATCGAGTTTGTTTTGAATTATTACTGGTAAGACTAAATTCGCTTTGACGGCACAAGATTCTAGTTGTTGACGATAACAGTCGGTTAGGTTTGCTTGAGCTAAATTATCGATCGCCGCAATTCGACCTCGTTCGTATTTTTGGATATATACTCGAGCAAAACATGGATCGTTAATTTCTGCTCCTAAAGCCGATGGATAAGCAGAAAGCACTGATTCAGCAGTAACAGTTCCCTGCCAATTTCGATCGAATTGATAATAAATGACTCGGTCTGCTGGCAATGTCTGTCTAACTTCTTTAACTACTGTCGCTAATATCCCTTGTTTTTCTCCTCCTTCGTTAATTTTTTGGATAATTCTTTGTAGATTTTTTGCCTTTTCTGCTTCGATACGTTCTTGATTTAATAGTTCTCTAACTCGAACGATAAGATTATTTAAACTATTAGCTAAAGTTTGTACTTCAAAAGTTCCTAAAGATTTAGCTCGTACATCCAAATTACCTGCTGCTGCCTGTTCTGCTGTAGCAGCTAAGTTGACTAACGGCTGGGAAATTTGACGAGATAATAAAGAGATGATAACTGCTACTACACAACTAACTAAAATCAAATTCAGAATAATAATTGGAGTTAATTCATTACCAGAGTTCTGTAACTCTTGGTAATTTATCGAAGCTACTGCCACCCAATTTCTCTCTTTAATAGCAAGTAGTTTATAGAGTCTCTTTTTATAGACAAAGGAAACAATAATTTGCCGAGTAGAATCAGCATTTTTAATTTTTAATTTTTTGACAGAAAACTCTTGTCTTAACTGTTCGGCAAGTTCTTTTTTTTGTTCTTGTAGGACTAAAGAGGCAATACGAGCTAGCTCGATGCCACCAATAATTTCTCGATCTGGACTCAATCCTTCGGGGGTAATAGTTTTAATCGCATTCTCGAGTTCGGGAGATATAATTTGCACTATCTGGGTGTTTTTAATCCCCGTGTTTAATAAATTATTCGCTACAGCATCAAAATAGTTTTCAGGTAGCAATGCCTTGATAACTCCTAAAAACTCTCCTGAGTTAGGGTCTTTAATTGCTTGAACTAATTCCAAACCAACATTATCGGCCGACGCATCAAACTTAGGTGGACTCAGCCATTGGGTTTGACTTTTTCCTTTTTGCCACCAGTCTTCATCTCTCTGGACAAAATCTGACGTAGGGTTACTGTAAGCAATATTTAAGCCATAACTATCTGTATAGAATATCTCTCTTAGTTCCGTGACTAGAACTACTTTTCTCAGATAATCGTTAAGTTCTCGATCGAGTGCAAGTAACTTAGTAGCAGCAAACTTTTGCTCTAATTCGGGAATAGATAACTTATCTAGACCAGAATTTTGCACCTTTTGGCGACTGGTGCGAATTGAACTAACAATTCGAGGATTACTGGCAACTACTTGCGGAATTTTGATGGCTTGGTCTAATAATTGCTCGATCGTGTCTTTAGCTAAAATAGCTTTATTTTCTAATTGCTGTTCGACTTCTTCTTTGGCAGTTTTATGAATTAGGTAATAGCCAGGCAAACTCGATAAGACTAAAGTTCCAATAATTGTCGGCAAAACAACCGATAGCAGTTTAGTTTGTAGACCAACTTGCTTAGATTTTGCTGTTGGTTGCACTCGCTCGACAGCATAATGGGAGTTCGGAGTTCGGAGTTCGGAGTTCGGAGTTATCATTTGTTCAACGACGTGAGTTCGGAGTTCGTAGGTACGGAAGGTACCATTTTTTCCACAAAAAAATAATGAATTCAGATTTTAAATTTACTGACACTCTCTTGTAATTTTTGTGCTACAGAGAGTAACTCTTGGAAAGAGTTAGATACTTCACTAACTTCAGAAGATGTTAGATTGGAAATTTCTGCTACTTGAGTCATAGTATTGCTAACGGTTTCTGAGTCTTTAGATTGCTCGATGGTAGCTTGAGCGATCGCATTAACTAGCTGGTTAATAGTGTCGCTAACCGTAGAAATCTGATTGAGGTAAGAACGAGTTTCATCGACTAGTTTTGTCCCCATAACTACTTGTTCTGTACCAGATTCCATTGCTGCCACTACTTCATTAGTTTCTGCTTGAATTTCTGCCACCAAAGCTTCGATATCTGCGGTAGCTTCTGCCGACTGTCTTGCCAAGCTGCGTACTTCATCGGCAACCACGGCAAAACCCCTTCCTTCTTCTCCTGCATGGGCTGCCTCAATGGAGGCATTTAATGCCAGTAGGTTGGTTTGATCGGCAAAACTACTAATTAAATTGACCACTTTAGAAATCTTTTGAGAAGATTCTCCCAGACGTTTAACCTTTTTGGCTGTTTCCGCTACAGTTTCGCGAATAGTTATAAATCCTTCTACGGTTCGATTCATGGCTATATCCCCCGCATGAACAGTTTGGGCTGCTTCTTGTACGGCTGCTTCTGCTGCTTCTGCGTGAGTAGATACAGCCTTAATCGATTCATTCATCCCTTTAATCCGTTCTAGGGCACTGGCAATTTCGATAGTTTGTTGAAATGCCCCCTGAGATAATTCTTGAATAGAATTTTCTTTTTCACTGGTGGTCATAGCTACCTGTTCGACAGCTATTTGTACTTGAGTAACTAGCTTGCGTAGGTTTTCAATTGTAGCGTTATAAGAGTCGGCGATCGTCCCAATTTCATCTTCGCGAACTTGAGCACGGATGGTTAAGTCTCCTCGGTTGACGGGGTCTACTTCCATCAGAAGCTCTAAGGCTCTACGTTGTAGTTTCTCTTTGGCTTCTTTTTCCTTAGCTTGAGCGATTTGCTGTTGTTCGAGGAGACTGGCTTTATCTAAAGCCATACTTAATTGAGTTGCTATTTGGGCTAATAGATCGATATCGCTTTCTTGCCAGTTGCGTGGACTAGCACACTGATGGGCAATCAGTAAACCGATTAGCTTTTCTCTAGTTATTACGGGGATAACTAAGCTAGCTTTAACGGCAAAAGGTTCTAGTTGTTTGAGGTAACATTCATTTAATTCAGCTTCGTAAATATTGTTAGTTGCCTTAATTCTTCCTTGCTGATACTGTTCTAGATACTCTTCTGCAAAACAGGGGTCATAAATTTCTACTCCTAAACTGGAAGGATAACCTTCTTCCACAGATTCTGCTTCCACTGTGCCTTTCCAGTTTTCATCAAAAGAGTAGTAAATTACTCGATCGCTTTGTAAGGCAACTCTACTATCTTGTACAGCTATGTCGATCGATTCTTCAGGTTCGAGGATTTGACCCATGCGAAAAGCAAGGTTTTTTAGCAAACGAGAACGTTGAACGTCCAGACGTAATTGTTCTTCATTACTCTCTAGAGAATCTGCCATTACGTTAAAAGTTCTAGCCAGTAACCCTATTTCATCGGTGGTATAAACTAATGCCCTGGCTTGAAGATTACCTTCAGAAAAATCTTGAGTAATCTGTTGTAATTGTTGAATTGGTTGAGCGATCGATTTTCCTAAGATTTTGGTTAACAGCCACAGAAGCACTAGTACTACTGAAGCAACACTTATTTCAACCAATAAACCCCGCCACAGAATTTCCCCAATCTTGTCTGTAGTTTTACCATAGACAACTACCGCGACTGGCTTTCCTGCTCGATCGGTTATCGCCTTAGCTGCGACAACATAGGATTTACGATCGATTTTTTGTTGTGCGTTAACTATAATATTGGGATTTTTTACTGCTTGGGCTAACAGCGACTTATCTGGCAAAGTAATATTGGCTTGGTATTTCTGTTCTACTGGCTGGTTTTTGTCTCGTCGAATTGAGGTAGCCAGACTGTATTCTTGACTGTCAGAATTGTAAAGATAGACAGCACTATATCCGTCTTCTTCAAAAGCATCGACACTATTCCGCACGATCGCTAGTTTGCCATTGACAATATCCCCAGAGAGCAGCACTCCAATAACTCGATTACTCTTTCTCTCTCTTACTGGTGTGGCAGTATAACGAATGAGAACATCTGATGTCTTCAAGTCTTTTGATAGTGGGGGAGATTCCTTAGTTAACTCTTGCCAACTTACTATTTCACTGGTTTTAATTGGTTGGGAATTTTGTAAAACTTGACTAACTAGATTATTAGGATCGAAAGATTCTCCAGCGCGATCGGCATTGGCATTAACTATAATCTTTTTATCTTCACCTACTAGAGTGGCATATTCAATATTGTTAGCTTCAATTTCATTTTGCAGAATATTTTTGAGCTGAGTTTTAACTACATTAGATAACTCTTTTCCTCGAGCGTATGCTTCTGTTGCTTTGACAATGACATCATTTTCTGACTGTCCCCGAAAAGTAAATTTCATTTGGTCAATTTTGAGGTTGTATTGAAGATCTGCTACTGCTAACTGAGACTTAACCTCTTGTACGAGTTCTTTTTTTAAACTCTGACTGAAGACAATTTCCCCCGCAGCAATTACCACAGTAATGGCAACTAAACTTACCCAAGGAAGAATGCCAGTTTTTCTACCAATGGGAAGATTGTAGAGTTTTTGTAAGAAAACCGGTCTAGGGGAATTTACTATCTTGTTATTGGTTTTGCTTAGTTCATCGGTTATTTCTTCATCACTATTGGTTACAACAGCTCGAGTTGGTGGATTACGATCGTTTTCTCGATCGCCAGACTGTGGAGGAATTGGAGTCATAAAAATAACCTCGACAAAATTTAAATAGTTTTTCTAGTTAATAGTTAAGTAATAAAAATAAAAATTTTTTTAATACAGTTGCTGAATTATTCTCTCTTGCAACTCTTGTGTTCTAAACTTCTGACTTAAATTTTTTAAAAAGCTGATTTAACTTTGAGACATAGCAGCAAAAATAGCCAAACCGTTAAGAGTCCAAATAGTTTCTCCATCTGACTTGAGCCAATATCCTTGTAAGAAAGGAGCTAGTTCATCACTAATAGCAGAAGCAGGGGGAGACTGAATTAAAGCTGGATTACACCATTCAATATCCTCTACTTGAGTAATAATTAAACCAAGGCTAGTTTTTGGCATTGACTTTGCCTTGGTATTTTTAGAATTATCTTGAGATAAAACCAAAGCATTATAGTTAGTAGCATTGATTCCCGTTTCGTACCAAGAATTTAGCCCAATTAAATGTCCTAAATCTAACATCCATAGAATTTCACCCCGCCAATTATAAACCCCCATAACCCAAGCAGGCATTTCTGGAATTGGTACTATGTTACCAACAGCAATTTTAAGCACTTCAGTGATTTGCTCAATGGGCAACATTACTTTAGTGTCAGGTTCGAGGCGAAATCTTAAAAACTGCTCTTCTTCCTTTTTGAGCTGAAGAAGCTCCCTAGATGACGAGAGATTTTGGCTAAAGTTAGAATCTGACACAATACCTCAATATTTTTGCAGTATACGATTTAATTAGCAATTAGTTCCTGAACTTTACTAACTAATTGCTTTTGATCGATTGGTTTAGGAATATAAGCATCTGCTCCTTGTTTCATACCCCAAAATTTATCCATTTCTGTTCCTTTAGTCGAGCAGAGAATAATCGGTATCTTGTTGGTATTTTCTTCTCCTTTTAGTTGACGGCAAATTTCAAAACCACTCCGCCCTGGTAAAACAACATCTAAGACAATTACATCAGGTTGAGATTGGGCTATTTTTTCTAGAGCCTCTTCTCCACTTATAGCAATCGATACATTGATACCCACTTGTTGTAAACAACTAGTGATGATAGACCTCTCTGTAGCTGAATCATCAACAATTAAAACTGTCCCCATACTGGCAGCCACCTCTATTTTTTAGCTCAATAATAACTTTATAAATAGTAGTTTAAATACATGAATTTAGATAGACACTATCTATAATTCCCTCAAATAAAGTCAAACTAACATAAATCCAATAAATTGGGCAAACTCACCCCGATCTGTTTGATGTGGATGGGACGCTTAGAGATTATTGTTATAATTGAGCCCAATTTAGGATTCTAAACAATTATATTGCTATACAAATAGCACGAACAAAATTATCATTGCTAAAGTTAGAGGTCTTGAAAATCGCCATGGCGAACGGGTAGTTTTTCCTGAAGAAAATTTCTTGTTTGAAGCCAATGAAGATTGCGAATTAGAAATCTCTCACCAGAGTTCCATCGGCATTGTCCGAGATATGATTCCTTGTACTCAGTTGCAAATAGAAAAAGCTTCTGTTCCCAATAAGTAAGTAAGTAAAACAAAATTAAAAATGTCAAATAACACTATATCTACCTATCTCAAAGAAATTGGTCGTACTCCCTTATTAAGTGCAGAAGAAGAAGTAAAACTCGCCAATAAAGTTCAGGCGATGCTGCCTTTACTAGAGCGAGAAAATTTAACCCCAGAAGAACAAAAAATTGTTCGTCAAGGGGAGCGCGCCAGACAAAAAATGACTCAGGCAAACTTGCGTTTAGTAGTTTCGATCGCTAAAAAATATCAGAATCGGGGTATGTCTTTTCTCGATTTGATTCAAGAAGGTAGTCTTGGTTTGATGAGAGCAACAGAGAAGTTCGACCCCAGTAAAGGATATAAATTTTCTACTTATAGTTATTGGTGGATTAGGCAAGCTATAACCAGAGCGATCGCCAATAATAGTCGTACTATTCGCCTTCCTATTCATATTACTCAAGAACTAAACCAAATTAGAAAGGCGGTTCGCCAACTATCTCAAAAATTCGGTAGAAGACCAACTGAGCTAGAAATTGCCCGAGAACTCGACCTCGATCTAACCAAATTAAGGTCTTTAACTCAAGCTGCACGCATAACTAAACCAAAAAGTTTAAATGTTACCATCGACGAAAACAACACCGAATTAGAGCATATATTAGCTGATGATTCGGCTTCTCCTACAGAGTATGTCACCGAACAAGAATTAAGTTCTAAAATTGAAAACCTGTTACATACTTTATCTCCCAGACAAAGAGACGTAATTAGTTTGCGTTATGGTATTGGAGGTGTTGAAGCAATGACTTACCAACAAATTGGCGACCGCTGTGGCATCAGTCGAGAAAGAGTTAGACAAATTCAAAATAAAGCGATGAGATTGCTAAAAAAAAGAGCTTTAAAACTTTCGGCTTTAGTAGGGTGAAAAATACTCTGTCATGATGTAAATTTGATGAAGACATCTATCTTTTAGTTAAAAATATTTAGAAATATTATCTGCGAGTGGTGAGTTAAGGTGTTGTCAGAACTGGCGTGGTTTCCCGTTATATTTCTCTGCGCTATTCAACCTAGAAAATGTATTGTGTTACATACAGTAACACAATTTTTTTTTTTTTTTTAATAGAGATATGAATGAAAATCCAGTTGAGAATGGCGAGGCGATCGTCGAAAATAATTTGAGTTGGCTTGCTACTCGTGCAGACAATCAAGGTAGCAAACACGGTTATACTCGTTTTAGACAAGATTTTAACCCAGAAGAAATAGTCAGAGAATTTTTTTTATTAAAGCAAATTGTACTCGCCCAATTGAAACCACAGTTATTGGTGCAATCTTCCGAAAAAATTGTCGAAGAAATTGCTTTAATCGATTTAGTTATCAATCGAGTTATGGAAAATAGTTTTCAAAGCTATGCCGAAGCCAGACAAGATCGGATAGAAAATTTACATCAACAAATATTTCTCACTAATCAAGAACTAACTCGCTTAATTGAAGAGTATCAAGGCAGTATTTCTTATTTAGCCCACGAAATTAAAAATCCGCTTACCTCGATCATTGGCTACTCAGACTTATTTCTTCGACAACAGCAAAGAAATTCTCGACAAGATAGTTCGCTTTCTGACTTAAAGCATATTCAGCAAGTACTTCAACAAGGACGCAAAGTTTTAAGATCGATCGATGATACTTGGGAAATTTCTTCTTACTATAAAAAGAATTTTAAGTTGCGAATGCAGAAGGTTAATATTTGCAATTTATTAGAAAATATTACTTTGGGTCTAAAACCATCGATCGAAGCCAAGAAATTGAAGCTAATTACTAGCTGTATCCCCGAACAATTAGTAATTCAATCTGATTCTTTACGATTACAACAAATACTTACTAATTTACTAACTAATGCCATTCGCTATACTCCATCGGGTCAGATCGAGTTAACTTGTCATAAAACAGAGCAAAATTTCTTAAAAATTAAGGTTGCCGATACAGGTATCGGTATATCTAAGTCCGATCGAGAACGTATTTTTGAACCATATTTTCGCAGTCAAAAGTCTCGCGAAAAAGTACCAGAAGGAATTGGTTTGGGATTGGCGATCGTTTATCAATTAGTAACTATGCTAGAAGGAAAAATCAAGCTAATTTCAGAAGTAAACAAGGGTTCTACTTTTATCGTTATCATACCTATCGATCGCGAATCACAATCCCAGGTTTAAATTGGAGACTGAAACCCGTACCTAAAAGTAGGAAAATACTACCAAGACAAAAGCTAGTATTCTACTATATATTAAATAGAAAGATTAAACATTAAATATAAATAAATTTATTAATCTCGAGTTTTAGGGGTTCATGGAACAGCTTTTTCGACTAATCGCTGTATTACTCTAGCAAGTTAAAAATGTCGTCTTTATAATTAGGATACAGATCGGCAATTTTTACTAAAGCCATAATTATGTTGTTCCTCGTTTTTTTTTCATCTCTTACCTTTAAGTTAGTAAAATTTTTTTTGGCAGTCATCTAACTTATGCCATAGATTGAGAGGAAACTTAGTATAGCTAGAGATATAGTCAGATTAGAAATATAGAGTAAGTATCGAACATAGCCAATAGGAAAAAGGCGGTTTTTGCTATTTCCCCCCTTTTTCCAGCCTACTAAATTTCCAATTAATGAGCGATAATTGGTATAGTTAAACTGCGGGATTGAGAAACTCTTGATGTAGCTTACTCAACTCAGATAAATATTGTCGATCTAACTGATTAGCTACACCATCCCAACTAAACTTAGATTTGACTCTTTCTCGAGCGTTTTCTCCTAGCTGTCTGCACCAGGATTTGTCAGACAAGATTAAATCGATCGCTTCGGCAAAAGCATGTCGATCTTTAGGTGGTACCAGTAATCCTGTTTCTCGATCGACAACAGTATATTTTAACCCACCAACTTCAGAAGCGATCGCGGGAGTACCAGAAGCCATAGCTTCAATTGCTACTAAACCAAAAGGTTCGTAGTGACTGGGGACAACGCAAACATCGGCTGCAGAGTAATAGTAAGCCAAGTCTTGATGTTCGATACGACCGGGAAAAATAGTGATATCTTCTATACCTAGTTCGCTTCAATTAAGACCATTGGCGATCGCCATCTTCGTTGGTTCTAGCTTGGCGAATTACATCTGATATCTCTTCAGCATCTTTGACATGATGCAATACTTTTTCTTCACCGTTTTCGTCTTTTACAGGAACATAAGTAGGTACTTTAATATGTCCTGTAATGTCCCAACTCCAGTGCATTTCCCGCTCAAGCTGCTAGTAGTAATCCTAACGATGGAGAAGTTAGTTTAAACAGAATTCAAGACAAAACTGATAGTGTCGCTAAGGCTAATCCTCGTTCTATGGAAGAACTTAATAAAGAGGCTGAAAATGGATTAAATGCAGTACAGGGAAGTGCTGATAAAAGTAAAATGATCTCTCCTGAAGATGCTAGTGATAAAAATACAGTAAAAGAACAAGCTAAAAACTTTTTAGAAGGCTTAACTAACTAGATAGTTAATTTTTCTAGTATTAAATAACTAAAGCAAAAGGTATTGGGGTTAACATAATTTCCCCGATACCTATTTTTTAGTAGGCAGCTCACGGTATTGCAATTGTTGAATTATTCATTAACACTTTTCGCATTGAGTATCAGATTAGCTTTATCAAAAGTTAGTTTTGCTACAAAAATTAACTTCAATTAATGAGACGCTTGAGTGTGAAATTTACTGCCTACAATATGAACAATTTTGCCTCTTTAGTTTTGCCAGCCGTCTTAGGTTTAATTGCAGGAATTGGTCACGGAATTAACTCCCATTATCAAGAGCTTCCATTTTCACTGGCCGAGCAAATTTTACAGCCTCTCACTAGTGAGCAGTCTTTCTATGAGTAAATTTTTATAAAGAGTATCTATCGATACAGTATTTTCTGGGATGATTGAAGTGAAGTAATTTACGAGGCTTCACTTTAATTATGCATTTAAATACATCTACTCAAACATCTGGCTTAGAAAAAGCTTTAGGAATTTCTCTAGCAGCTTTTTCCATGTTCGTTGTAGGCTACACAGCCACCCGTGTCTATTTCAACCAGCCTCAAAGTCAAGTTAATAATTTAACTGAAGAGAGTGTTATTCCCCATCAAGCTTCTTTATGGAGCGAACTTGGTCGCCAATTTTAACCAAAAGCTATATTAATAGTCGAAAATACGCTATATTCTATGGATATCGAAAACCTAATTCAATATTGATGAATTGGACTTATAGTCTTTGGAAATTTTCTCGCCCTCACACAATTATTGGTACCAGTCTAAGTGTTGTTGCTCTCTATGCGCTCGCCATAGCAACTACGAATAGTACAATTACTTGGCTCAATCTAGAACAAATGTTAGCCGTTTGGATTGCTTGTCTGAGTGGCAATGTTTATATTGTTGGTTTAAATCAATTATGGGATGTAGCGATCGACAAGATTAATAAACCCCATCTTCCTCTAGCTGCTGGAGAGTTTTCCCTCCAACAAGGAAGGTGGATTGTAGGTGTTGCAGGAATACTCGCCATAACAGTAGCAGGATTATCGGGAATGTGGTTACTGGCTACCGTAGCGGTTAGTTTAGCTATTGGTACAGCTTATTCTTTGCCACCAATCCGTTTAAAGCAATTTCCTTTCTTAGCTGCTTTTTGTATCTTCACGGTCAGAGGTATTGTAGTCAATCTGGGATTATTCTCACACTTTAGTCAAAAACTAATAGGTCAAGAATCTTTAAATCCTTATGTTTGGACATTAACCTTATTTATTTTACTCTTTACCGTGGCGATCGCCATTTTTAAGGATGTCCCCGATCTCGAAGGAGATAAAATCTACAATATTAATACTTTTACGCTTATATTAGGGAAATCTGCCGTATTTAATATTTCCCGTGGGGTAATTACCTTTTGCTACATGGGAATGGTTTATGCGGGGATTTTTTGGCTAAATTCTTTCAATTCGGACTTTTTTATCAGTTATCATTTAATCTTGCTAGGGTTACTTTGGTGGCGTAGTCAAAAAGTCGATCTAGAACAAAAAAGAGCGATCGCTAATTTTTATCAGTTTATTTGGAAATTATTTTTTTTAGAGTATTTACTCTTTCCCGTCGCCTGTTTTTTAAGGTATTAAATTAAAGAAGGCGATTATTAGACTTTTTGGTAACTTATTTGCATGCAAGTCCCTTAATATTGTTATTTGAATATTGGACTAAGAACTTCAAACCCTAAAAAAAATTACCGCTGTTGGGTAGTGTTTGGTCGTGTTGGTGAATCCTGAAAGCGGACTTGAAATTTTAACCAAACGTAATCTATACCTAAGAGTATCAGTAATCCTATAGTCAGCCATTTGAATAATTGGTTATTATTTCCAGATTGTTTAACAGAAGTAGTTTCGACAACCTCAACAGATTCACTTTGGTCTGAATTAACAGGTTTACTTTTGTCTAACAAAGAAGAGTTATAAGTTACAGAAGATTTCTGATGTCGTGATTTTGAGCGAAATGCTGTAAACAAGTTAGAATTCTTATTACTTTGAGGTAATAAAGCTAACCATTCCTCAACACTGTCGGGTCTTGCTTCTGGTTCTAAAGCCATACCCAACATAATTACTTCAGATATTTGATTACTTAATTTTGGTTGCATATTTTGGGGAGAAGGCAAAGAAAAATTCTCCCGTACAATAGCTGCTATAGGTACTTGTGCTGTAACTAATGTATACAAAGTAGCTGCTAGACCATAAACATCTGTAGCAGGAGTTGGTTTGGCTTTAGAAAAATACCGTTCTATCGGCGCATAATTGTCCTGAACTACTGTTGTATTACTCTGGCTGATTTTCTGGTTAAACTCTTTGGCTATACCAAAATCAATGAGTATTACTTGTTGGTTATCCTCACTAAGAATTAAATTTTGTGGTTTAATATCTCGATGAAGTAAGCCTTTGCTATGAACCACCTTCAAAGCTTCTCCTATTTGTCGAATATATTTAATAGCAGTAGCTTCTGGTAAGGGGTTGTCTGGTAATACGACCTTATCTAGAGTTTTTCCTGCCACATAGTCCATAACAATGTAGGGAACTCCATCTTCGCTAAAAAATTCTCGGTAAGGAATTATATTGGGATGAGAACATTCCAATAGTCTTTGAGCTTCATTTAAAAACTTTTTTCTAAGCTTAGATGTTTCAGTTTCTTGGCTTAATTCTGGTTTAAATGTTTTAATAACAACTACTTCATTGTTAGTTTGGTTGATGGCTTTGTAGGTAATGCCATAAATACCTTGTCCTATTTCCTCTTGAAGAAGATATTTACCTCTACCAACTAGTAATGCCATAATCAAAAATGAGATTATATTAATTTTTTAGGGAAATAGAAAATTAGACAAGCTATCCAAACATTTTAACTTAAGTGCTAATAGGGCGATAGTTATGTAGACAAGTAATTTTAATCGTCATCATCATCATCAAATTTTCTTTTTCTTCTTCTCCTTTGTTTATCTTCTAGTTTTCGGTCTTCGTTTGTTTGAGGAGGATTAGAGGTGGTTTTCGTCTGGTTTGTCGGTCGATTCAATTTATTAGGAGAGACAAAAACACTAGGTATCCTATCTGATGAATTATTAGTTTTCGGTATTGCTTTTTGAGGGGGAGATACAAAGATACTAGGTACTCTATTAGAGTTAGTTTTTCTAGTCTGTGGTGGAGTTATGTTAGGAGAAGGAGATGCTTTAGGGATAGGTGACGGAGTAGGAGTAGACTTCTTAGTTGGTTCCGAAGATACTGTAGACCCCTTAGTTGGGCTTGGAGAAACCGTTTTAGGGGAAGATACAGAACTGGCAGGTACATTAGAAGGAATAGACTTCTTAATTGGTTCTGGAGATACTGTTTCAGGAGAAGATGCGGAAGTAGAATTGCTAGGTGTGATGGTAGGGTCAAACTCTTGAGTCTTTTCTGGCATTACCGGTTCAGATTTTTGAGTAGGAGTAACGGGAGAGACATTAGGAGTTAGCTGTTCGACGCTATTCAATTGAGTTTTTTCCTTGAGAGAAGAGGCTTGAAATCTTAACCAAACATAATCTAAACCCCATACCATTGCTGCAAATGTTATTAATCCTAATAAGATGCGATTATTGTAACTTGGTTTGGTAACCTGAGAAGCCGTAGACAAATTTGCTGGCTTATTTTCTGTCTCCATTAAAGATATTGTCTTCACCGAGTCTGACATAATCTTATTATCCGTTTGGGGTAACAAACTAAGCCATTCTTCTACACTATTGGGGCGTTCTTCCTGTTCTAATGCCATACCCTGCATGATGGCTTGCGATATTCGATCGCTTAACTCTGGTCTAATATCCTTGGGAGTATTTAATGCCAGACGATTTCTTAACGTAGCTGCTATAGGTATTTGCGCCGTCACTAATGTATACATAGTAGCTGCCAAACCATAAATATCTGAGGCAGGAGTTCGTTTAGCTTTAGGCAAATACTGTTCGATAGGCGCATAGCCATCTGAAACTACATTAGTATGAGTTTGAATTATTCCTTGGTTAAATTCTCTAGCTATACCAAAATCGATTAACATTACTTGTTGGGTATCCTGACTGAGAATTAAATTTTGTGGTTTGATATCTCGATGAAGCAAGCCTTTGCTATGAACAACCTTCAAAGCCTCTCCCACCTGCCGAATATATTTAATAGCAGTAGCTTCTGGTAAGGGATTGTTGGGAAATACTATTTTGTCAAGAGTTTGCCCTTCAATATAGTCCATAACAATGTAAGGGACTCCATCCTCAATAAAAAATTCGTAAAACCGAACAATATTAGAATGGTAACATCGTACTAACCTTTGGGCTTCGTTTAAAAATTGTTTTCTTATATCCGCTACCTTATTCTCTTGTGATGGTAATGACTTAAAGGTTTTAATCACAACTACTCGCTCGAGAATTTGATTAACCGCTTGATAGGTACGCCCAAAACCACCTTCACCTAGTTCTTTAAGAAGAATATATTTGCCATCTTGTAACTTTTTGTCTACTGCGGATGTCATAATAGTTCGGAGTTAGTAGTTAGTAGTGACTTTTGGTGGTAGCTTCGCGTACGGAGTTATTTAAATAGGGGTTTAAACTACGGAATACGGTGACAGACAAGCTCCTGAATTCAATTTAGGAAAACCTGTCATCTTTTCCCAACTTATTTTTATGCTTTTTGGTCAAGAAACCCTTACCCGATTTAATTCTGAATTCGATTCATAGCACGGAGATTTGATTAATAGTAATAAAACAATAATGGTCTTGAATTGTTAATATTTAGATTAAATGAGTTTTGGGAATTTTTTTATTCTTCTGGTTGCCATTCTCTTAGTAATAATCCCGACCAAATAACAAACCCGAAAACAGATGCTCCTGTAAATAAATCTAACCAAATTAAAGCGTGCATCTTAATTGAAAAGTTAGACATTGCACCATAAAAATAGTGAACGGGACTAGATAAACCCGTAACAGAATAGATAATAAGACAAAAATAACTAATCCAAAGTTTTTCTTGGGTATATAGCCAGTAGCCAATAATGCCAATTATAGTCATAATAACCCAAGTTGTATATATGCCAGATACGGTTATCCAATCTGGTTCGGGATAATTGGCAATAAAGGTGGCATTGTCCGTGTAGTGCAAGTTAGTGCTAAAGATGCTAGCAATCAAAAAAAGTAGTAAGAGAGTTTGATTGTTACTTCTCATGATGATTCTGGGGTAATCCAGCTAAAGTATTGTCTTTTTTAAGACGAATATTATCGATTTAAGTTGTTATTTTTTTTTAAAATTTTATTTATGAATTATAACAATATAGAGCAATCCTATTTGAGTTGTGAACACTACAATTGATTTAGAATTGTCATAGAAGTCTCGTTTACTTGAGTCTTAATACGATAGACTTCAGCAATCGAAGTTTAAACATAGCTTGAGTCGCTTGAAATAAGCGCTCGCCCCTCCTTGAAACTCGGGAAAAAAGCGCTCGCGAAATGGCAGCTAAATTAAACTACTCGCCAAAAAGACGTTCCAAATCATCAGCACTCGAACCACCACGACGAGAATTAATCCTCAAAGACTTGCCATCTTTGGACTTATCGTAGGTTAATGGTTGACTAATTGCGATTCTTTTCTTCCCTTCATCGGCTAGAGTTTGAGGGGGATATCGATCGATTAGCTGTTCTAGTTGGTCGATTCGTTTAGGTATAGCTGGATGAGTAGTATCGAGTTCTGTTCCTGGGGTACGACCTAACGCTTTATGAGCAATGGAATACTGAATTTTTTATTTTAAAGATCTCTATTCATTTGAATAGCGAACAGCCACGAACCTCAGACTAAAGTTGTATCATGAAGATAAAGAGACACAGTTAATAAATTTACTAGATATATGGCTTCTGTTGTTGCAGTAGAAAAGAAAAAATTAGAAGAACCACCTTTAGAAATTCATTATTTGGGCGATCGCGTTTTGAGGCAACCTGCAAAAAGAATTGCCAAAGTAGACGATAGTATCCGCCAACTAGTCAAACAAATGCTGCAAACTATGTACAGTGCAGATGGCATTGGGTTAGCAGCACCTCAGGTAGCAGTTAATAAGCAATTGATCGTGATCGATTGTGAACCAAATAATCCTGACACATCCCCTCTGGTACTAATTAACCCAAAAATTACTAAATACAGTGACGATCTATCTAAATGTGAAGAAGGTTGTCTGAGTATTCCTGGAGTTTATTTAGAAGTAACTCGTCCTGAAGCGATCGAGGTATCTTTTAAGGATGAAAATGGCAGACCCCATAAATTAAAAGCTACTGGTTTATTATCTCGTGCCATTCAACACGAAATGGATCACCTCAGTGGGGTTATGTTTGTCGATCGAGTAGAAAACAATATTGCTTTAACAGAAGAATTAAAAAAGAAAGGTTTTGCGGTAAACACAGTCAGACCGGTTAAATAAATAAAGTAAACTTAATTAATTTAGATAGGAGAATAATTTAAAGTGACACCAATAACTGCAAAAAGTGGTGCTTTATTGGCTCTTTGCTGTATTACGGCGATCGCTGGAGTTGGTTCAGTGTTTGAGTTGTCTTCCGGACAACCAGAATTAGGCAGTATGACTACAGGTATTATCTTGGCTCTTAGCATTCCTTTGACTGGATTATCATTTTGGGCTGCGGTTCAAGATACTAAAGCTAATATCAAGTAGACAGGGTTTGCTGAAAAACTTGAGTTGGAAGACATAACCTTTGAAAAAGCTATCAGCTATAAGCTCTTAGCTTTTTTTCAAGTTTTAGCCTCTCATTCCTACGTCTGATTCATTGGCTAATCTTTAAACTAAACTATCTCGCCTTAAATTAGAGCTTTATCTGGTTTAGCAGACTTATTTTGGGCAGAAAACAAAAGTCTGCTTTTTTTTGCCTAAAAAATAAGTATTTTGCCATAAATAGCGAACCGCAGACTCGCTCGAGACGGAGCAAAAATTTGAATCTTCTTCACAACTTCTTCAAATTTGAGCAGTAAAGTGTGGATGAGATGAAGCAAAAGCAAACTCATATCCAGCAATTGGCAATTATTGGCTTCTAAATCTCTGGCAATTTTTAATATTTTTAATATATTTCTTTAGTTACATTGAGTTAAAAACCATGAATATTTTAACAATTTGTCCTTGTTGTTCTAACCCCATGCTTCATCATATCAATAATCGTAGAGATTATTGGTTTTGCCGAAATTGTTGGCAAGAAATGCCCAATTTGAATGGAGTAGAGAAACTAAGCTGCGATCCCAAAAATAAAATTTTAAACTTGTCTATCGGTTTAAATAAAATGATTCCCGTTACTCATTAAAAGTCACTGTAAAACTGTCTTAAAAATAGAATTTACTAGTTGTGACCCGAGAAGAAGAACGCGGTTGGCAAAGTGAACTCGGCTACAGTGAGGTATTCGTTGCCGAGCGAGCGTACCGAAGTTTGTCAGGCTCATGTAAGAGGTTTAGTGTTTTCTCTGTATAGCTTCGGATAAATGACTGAGGAAAAATAAAAAATTACGACAATTTACGGATGATTCTTCGAGTTAGTTTTCTTATTATTTAGTTAGATACTTCTCGAACACCTCCAGGATTTACATCATAAAAATGTGAGTCCTGGTTTTATTATTTGGTCTAACTTTTTGCTAATTGTTGTAGGCAATAATTATAGAAACTATTTCGCTCGACTTTGGTCATCACTTTGACAATTTTACCTCCAGGTTTGATAATAGTTCGTCCTTGACTAATTCCTGTAGCGATCGCGTCTGTTTCTTGTTCTGTTAAGTGATAATTTTGGGGACAACCAAGATAAGCTGTAGCAAGAATGTCCCAACAATAATAGGTTTGGGGAATAGCTAGAGCATAACACATACCCGCTAAGTCTGAGAGAGGATAACGACGTTGTTTGGCTAGCTGACGCATAAATTCTGGTGTAACGGGAACGGTATTAGTTACATCTAAAGGACAGAGAATAATTGGAATTGAAGTATCCCAAATTTGTTTAGCAGCAAAAGGGTCCCAAAATACATTCCATTCTGCCGTGCCATCATGTTCGAGAGCAAATTCTTTTTCGACGTTACCAGCAACATTTAATGCCCCTCCCATCCAAACAATTTCTTTAATTTTGGTAATTATATTTTGCTCGAGAGCGATCGCCTTAGCTACAGTAGTTAAAGGCCCCGTTACCATCAGTGTTACTGCTTCTGATGCTGTTTGCAAAGCTTGCACTATAAATTCTTGTCCTGACTGCGAAACTAAAGGAGTGGCGATCGCTTCTCGTTCATTTAAAATAGGGAAGTTATCGATAATTACACAGTCGCGACGAAAAGAGGGGGGAAAGGGATTTACACCACGGACAGTACTTTGAGCAACAGGAATATTACTTCGCCCCATTAAATCGAGGATTTTGCGGGTGACACTGACAGCAGCATTAATATAGCAGTCAGCAGGAGTAACAACTACACCAATGGGTTCGACTTCTGCCATAGTCATTAAGAGCATCATAGCTAAGAAGTCATCGATCGCCCCATCATGATCCATTAATACCAGTTTTTTAGACATAGTTTTTTCAATAATGAGCCTAATATTATCACAAACAACAAAACTTACAGAGCGATTTGAACGGGCTTTAGTTTACGCCACCCAACTTCATAGCAACCAAATTAGAAAAGGTAGCCGTGTTCCCTATATTTCTCATCTTCTAAGTGTTGCTGCCTTAGTATTAGAAGACGGAGGAGATGAAGATGAAGCGATCGCAGCTTTATTACATGATGCCATAGAAGATCGCGGAGGAGACAAAGTCCGTCAAGAAATTCAGCAAAAATTCGGTCAAGAAGTTGTAAGTATTGTTAATGATTGCACCGATGCCGAAGTAATTCCTAAACCACCTTGGCAAGAAAGAAAACAGCAATATATTGAAAGAATGCGAGATGCTTCTCCAAAAGTGCGACGGGTATCTATGGCAGATAAGTTATATCAAATCCGAATAATTGCACACACTTAAGCTATCCAACCAAAATCATTCTCCCCCCTCTCCCCTACTTCCCCTGCTCCCTCTGCTTTCCTCGCCAGGAAGTATGGTTATTCAAACGGATTTGATATTACACAATGCACGCTCGATTTTAGCTGACTAAGTACCCCGACCAAAAAAAATGGACAATCTTTGGCGCAGCCTCAAAGAGGCTGCGCCCCCCTCTACAATTACTTTTCGGACTTTCCGATTAATGTGAAAGATTATCCATTTTTTTACAAGTAATTTTGCCCACCTACTTATCATCGAGGAGATACAAATATTTGGAGTCGCTTCAAGGGTGGAAAAGAAGGAACTCTATGGTATTTTAGTTCTTTAATTGAAATCAACAGACAAGCTGGTAGTAGTTTTTTAGTTGAAGAATGCGATCGAGTAGTTAAACAGTTAGCACAAATCTAATTTTCATATTTTTCATAAGCAGCTACAATTTTTTGTACCAAAGGATGACGAACTACGTCAGCTTGAGAAAGATAACAAAAAGCAATTCCTTCAACCGATTTAAGAATTTTACTAGAGACAACTAAACCAGATTGTTGACGATCGGGTAAATCTGTTTGGGTAATATCTCCTGTTACTACCATTTTTGAACCAAAACCCAAGCGAGTTAAGACCATTTTCAGTTGTGCTGGACTAGTGTTTTGTGCTTCATCCACAATGACAAAAGCATTAGATAAAGTACGTCCACGCATATAGGCTAGAGGGGCAACTTCTATCTTGCCTCTTTCCATCAAATCGGGAATTTTTTCTGGGTCGATGAATTCATATAAAGCGTCGTAGAGGGGACGCAAGAAAGGATTAACTTTTTGTTGTAAATCACCTGGAAGAAAGCCTAGTTTTTCTCCTGCTTCTACTGCTGGACGAGTTAGGATCATTCGATCGCATCGATCTTTGAGTAAGGCTTGAACGGCAAGTACTGCTGCTAAAAAAGTTTTTCCCGTTCCCGCAGGACCAATACCAAAAGTGATATCGTGAGTTTGAATCGATTTAACGTATTGTTTTTGTTTAAAGGTTTTAGCTCTAATTAAATCTCCTTTACGAGTACGGGCAAGGACATTATTTTGTATTTCTTGATATTCGTCAGTACGCCCTGTATCTACAGCATGAAAGGCTGTCATAATATCTGGTCTAGAAATTGTTTTGGCTTCTGACCACAATGGCTCAAGGGATTGCACTACCCGAATTGTACGCTCTACGGATTTTTCTGTTCCTAAAATTAATAAATCTTGTCCCCTCAGAATAATTTTTACTCCAGTATGGCGAGATAAAAGATCGAGATTATCTTCATTGGTACCACCTAAGGCGATCGCGCTATCAATACTGGGTAATTGAATTGTTTGGGAGGTTTCGGTCATTATAATTTTAGTTACCAAATATATAGATACTAAATTCTAGGGTACAGAATTTATTAGAATTAGGACAATAGAGTTAGCTTCAGTTTGTAATGCTTCTCAAATAAGCTCCTTTATCGATCGAGAATAATGGCTAATGGCTGATGGCTAATTGTTTCTTCTTATCCTTTAACCTAACCTCGCCAATAAAGTTGAATCATTAAACAAGAAATATTTCTTCAGTTGGGAGTTTATGCAAGCAAAATTATTTGCAAAATAATTAAATCTTCAGAATTAAGAAAATGATTGATATTGGACTAACCCACATTGCACTCCCTGTTTCCAACGTAGAGCGCAGTATCGAATTCTATGCTACTTATGCAGGGATGAAGGTCGTTCATCGGCGTATTGATAAGGAAGAAGGTATTTCTGTAGTTTTGCTTTGTGATGGAACTCGTCCTTTTGTTATTGTTCTTTTAGAAACTAACTCAGTTCGATCGGTTCTCTCTCCATCGGCACATCTGGGTGTTGGTTGCCCCAGTCGCGAATATATGGATAATCTCTGTGACAGAGCGCGTAGTTCGGGTATATTGATTCAAGAACCAAAAGACTCAGGGTATCCAGTCGGTTATTGGGCTTTGCTGCGAGATCCAGATGGTCACACTCTCGAACTTTCCTACGGACAGGAAGTTGGTTTAATAGTGGAGGAAAGTATCAAAAATAGCAGTGCTAATTAGAACAGCGCTCGAGGTACCAAAAAGCTCGGTCAGTAAAGATTTCATCGAGTGCATTCCTTAAATATCGCAGTACGTTAATTTGTTAGGACAAGTCGATCGGATTGCTCGTAAGTAATAAGTAATGAGTAATAAGTAATAAGTGTCCTAATCTAAGTGCGTATTGCTATACATCTATTTTGAGAATTGTTGTAAAGTAATGTAAAGCTGTCAATTCCTCTACTTGGTGCACTCATGGAAGCAAGTAAAACTAAACTCTCGGTCAGAAATATTTCTCTTCCCACTTTAGGTATTGGTACTTGGGCTTGGGGCGATAGCTTGTTCTGGGGTTATGGCTCTGACTACGGAGAAAAAGAAGTACAGAAAGCATTTGAAGCAGCTATAGCTGGTGGTGCGACTTTTTTCGATACTGCTGAAGTTTATGGTCTGGGAGAATCAGAAAGACTTTTGGGAAGATTTTTAAAGCAAACTACTCAGCCAGTACAAATAGCTACCAAGTATTTCCCTTTACCTTGGAGATTTAATAAGCAAGCAGTAGCAGATGCTTTAACTGCTAGTCTTAAGCGACTTGATTTAGAACAAATTGCTCTCTATCAAGTTCATACACCCTTTGACTTTTTTATGGGTCAGCCGACTCTGATGGAAGCCCTAGCTGAAGAGGTCAAACGAGGTCGTATCCTTACCGTTGGAGTAAGTAACTACTCCACAACCCAGATGCAGCAAGCGCATAATCTTCTGGCACAATATGATGTTCCCCTAGCTGTCAATCAAGTTCGTTATTCTCTACTAACCAGAGCGATCGAACAAAACGGTATTTTAGAATCAGCTAAAGAGTTAGGAGTTACTATTCTGGCATATAGCCCTTTAGCTCAGGGATTATTAACAGGAAAATATACTGCCGATACAAGAGAGCGAGTTACAGGAGCAAGAAAACTCGACCCCAAATTTTCAGCCAATGGTTTAAAGAAAATCGAACCCTTAATTAATCGATTACAACAATTAGGTGAAAAATACCAAAAAACAACCGTTCAGGTAGCTCTTAATTGGCTGATAGCTCAAGGAAACGTCATTCCTATTCCTGGTGCGAAAAACGCCCGACAAGCTGAAGAAAATGCAGGAGCTATGGGCTGGCAATTAAGTCCAGAAGATGTCGGACAACTCAGTTCATTAAGCCTAAAACTTTAATAAATACTTCTTGAATTAACCAAGTAAAAACAGGAATAATGAATACAGGAGTAAGACTTCCCAAGAAAATCCACAAGCCAATTAAAAAAATTATCATTCCCAAATAGATGGGATTTCTACTATAGTTAAATATTCCTTCTCTAACTAAATAACTAGATTCCTGAAAGGGTTTAATAGTCGTATCTTTTTGACGAAATAAATAGGCACACAATAAAACAGTTGCTATGCCGATCGCGAGCGCTAATAGACCTAAATACTTAAAGGGCGGGAAAAATAGCTGTCGAACGGGCAGAAATAAATGCAATCCTATCATTGATATAACCGATAGCAACAACCAAAAAGGAGGCAAAACTTTTTGAAGATTCATTTTCTTAATCTCCTGACGATATAATTTTGTTACCTAAGAGCTTTCCAGTTACCGCCATAACGGTAAAAAAGATTATCCTGACTGACTTCCTGTCAATATTGTAAGCAAATTACCTCCCAGTTATCATTTTCCTGATACTGAATCAGAAGAGTTACACTCAAATAACAATACCCGATCGCTTGAGAGTTTTTTAGCCAGTTTGAGCAATGACAATTGTGGAACGAAAGGAAAAGCTTAGCATCCAAATTAGTCTCGATCCCTTCTTGCTATTTGTATTGACATCTGTTTTGATTCATGGAATAGGACTACTAATGTTAGTCTTATCCAATCGATCGCTACCTGCTGCCCGTCAGGAAACGGAATCTACTCCTATCGAATTTATTGTTGTACCGCCAGAAGAATCTCTAGAAGAACCACCCCCAGACACCGAGCGTCGGGCAGTTAATAATTCTATTGCCAAGGGAAAAGTCAAGCCAGAATTACCTTCTGCTACTGACAAAATTGGTAATGAAGAAGCTCTTGCCATCTCTAAACCAAGTCAAATCGATCGACCAGATATACCAGAAGCACCATTAGTTCCAACTCCACCGCCACCAATAGTAAAACCCAAACCTCGATCGGTTACACCTCAACCCTCCCTAGCCAAAGTACCCAAACCCGTACCTTCAACTCCTAATCCATCTCCAGAAGAAGTAAAACCCAAACCAGTAGAAAAATTACCACCAGTTACGCCTTCTCCCTCCTTAGCCAAAGTACCCAAACCCGTACCTTCAACTCCTACTTCACCTCCAGAAGAAGTAAAACCCAAACCAGTAGAAAAATTACCACTAGTTACGCCTTCTCCTTCATTAGCCAAAGTACCCAAACCCGTACCTTCGACTCCTACTGCACTTCCAGAAGAGGTAAAACCCCAACCAGTAGAAAAATTACCACTCCTTTCTGAGTCAGACTCTACTTCTATTCCTCTACCAGAAGAAACACCTTCAAGAGAAATAGAGACAACTAGTCCCAAACCAGATTTACCTCCCGTAGCAACCAATTTACCGCCCAAGCCCAAACCAATAGAGCCTCCTTCTCAGTCGATCGAGCCTTCCTCTATCCCAGAAACTACGCCAACTCCATCTTTAGAACAAAAAACCCCTGTTGGCTCTGGCTCTGCTAGTCTATTAGGGGGAACTTATCGCAAGAGTCTGTCGGAGGATTCTGGAAGTTCTTTTTTTAATCCTCAAGCTAATGCCAGTCAACAAGCTCTCAATTCTAGTGGAGCAGATGCCAGGCAAGACCTCGATATGGGTCCTTATTTTGAGGAAATTAGGCGAAGAGTAAGACGGAATTGGAAGCCCTCAGCACCCTATCATAACCGTCATACTGTACTTGTTTTTTCAATTCAACGCAATGGTCAAATTACTGGGCTACGAGTAAGACAGAGTTCTGGTTCGGAAAAGATCGATCGCGAGTCTCTAGAAGCAGTCCAAAAATCTGCTCCTTTTGCTGCTTTCCCAGCAAATTTTCCCAACGAGCAACTAGATGTAGAATTTAACTTTAATATATATGTCAACCAAGGAGTAATGTCACCGCAGCTAGAGCACTGGCAAAGATTTTAGTATGAATACTGTATATCAATTATTTAATAATGGAGGGGTGGTTATGTTTCCCCTTCTGGGACTGTCAATTTTTTCTTTAGCCATGATTTTAGAGCGATCGCTTTTTTGGTTTCGACTTGCCCGTGGACAGGAAAAAATACTTAAAAAAGTCCTTACTCTTTACCAAGAAGACCCTGAAATGGCCGATCTGACTCTCAAACGTCATCAACATTTGCCTATGGCACGTATTTTTTTGGCTGCTTTATCTCTAAAGCGACCGACCCCAGAAAAGTTTCGCTTAGCTTTAGAAAGTGCTGCTCAAGCTGAAATACCTTTACTCAAGCGGTTTAGTAATTCTTTTGAAACGATTACTAGTATCTCACCCTTACTCGGATTATTGGGAACTGTTTTAGGATTGATCGCTTCTTTAGCTTCTCTGCGTATTGGCGATATCGAATCTTCCCAAGCTGCGGGAGTCACTGGAGGAATTAGTGAAGCTTTAACTTCTACTGCTACTGGTTTAGTTATAGCTATTTTTACGCTCTTTTTTGCCAGCACTTTTCGAGGATTATACTTACAACAAATTGCCCTAATTCAAGAATTTGGCGGTCAACTAGAACTATTACATTTAGAAAAATACGAACAAAAAGGAGAAATGACTGATGCGATTACCCAATGAACCCGATCGACCACCACAAATAAATATCGTGCCCATGATTGACGTTATTTTCGCAATTTTGGTCTATTTTATTGTCTCTAGTTTATTTCTAACTCGCTCCGAAGGCTTACCCGTCAATCTTCCTCAAGCCGAAACTGCTAGAGTACAAAAAAGCAAACAAATTACAGTAAGTCTCGATCGTGAAGGGAATCTCACTGTTGGCGATCGACCTACAGAGCTCGATCGATTAAAAATTAAGGTAGAAAATTTGCTTAAAACCGAGCAAACCAAAGTAGTTGTAATCAGTGCCGATAAATTAGTCGATCACGGTCAGGTAGTCGATGTTTTAGACCAATTACGTCAGATTCCTCAAGTACAACTAGCGATCGCAGCTAAGAAAAAATAATCTCAATTTATTCAAGTAATTAAGTCTTTGAGTTTATCTCATATAATTTAGCTTTTTGTAGTCCTAAAATTTGGCTGGCAATCTGAATATCTTGTTTATGACTGCTTTAGTTTGATTGTTAATTGTTCTAGATTCAGAGATGAGCGATCGTTCACAAAATATTACCCTCTAGAAAATAAGCCTTGAGGACGAATAAGCAAAATTAACAGCATAATAAACAAAGCCACACCCAATTTATATTGCGAACCGAGGAAAGGAACGCTTATTTCTTGAGCTATACCGATAGTCAAAGCACCAGCTACAGCACCATAAGGATTGCCAATACCGCCCAAAATTACGGAGGCAAACAAGGGCAAAATCAAAAACCAACCCATATTCGGACGTACTGCGGTGATTAAACCGTACATTCCACCAGCACAAGCAGTTAAAACTCCTGTAATTACCCAAGTCCAGAGAACAACCCTTTCGACATTAATTCCCGATACCCTTGCTAAATCGATATTATCGGCAACTGCGCGCATAGCTTTACCTATTTTGCTATTTTGTAAGAGAAAATGAAGAGCGATTAAAGCAATAATTGCTAGGGCGATTACTACTAAACGATAATAAGGAACTCTGATTCCGCCTATATCTGCAGCTTGCACTACAGGTAAATCGTAAGATTGATTACTACCACCCCAGATAAGCAGAATACCACTGCGAATAAACAAAGCCAAACCGATCGAGATAATAATAAGAGTAGTAGAATCCGCACGGCGGTCGCGCATGGGTTTCCACAGCAAAAATTCCGCAATTAACATGGCAACTATTGTACCGGCAGACCCTAACAACATAGCTAACCAAATATTGACACCATTAATATTTGCCAACCAGGTTAGATAAGCCCCCAAAGTCATAAAATCTCCATGGGCAAAGTTAGAAAGTTTTAAAATACCATAGGTAAAAGTAAGTCCAATAGCAGCTAACGCCAGTACACTACCGATAGCAATACCATTAAAAATTAATTGGGGATCCATTCTGCTATTAATAAAGTTGACGGATATATTGTACAGGGAATAAATATTGCATTTTTTAAAATAACCTATGGTTCCTTTTAAGGATAATAATCCAACCCAGACCACTCCTGTCATTGTCTATACCCTGATAACGATTAACATTGTTCTGTTTTTCCATGAGTTATCTTTAGGCGCAAAATCGAGTTCTCTGTTTGATGTATTTGCTTTGATTCCGCAACAATTAACGGCTAGTTTGGCAGGAAATCCCCCTAATCGAGTGATACCAGAGATTTATACTCTTATTACCTCACAATTTCTCCACGGTGGACTAATACATATTAGTGGTAATATGCTATTTTTGTGGATTTTTGGTGATAATGTTGAAGAATCTTTAGGTCACATTAAGTTTTTAGTTTTTTATCTCGGCTGTGGTGTTTTAGCTGCCCTCACTCATTGGTTTTTTGCTATGGACTCGACGATACCTACAGTTGGTGCTAGTGGCGCGATCGCAGGAATAATGGGAGCTTATTTAATTAAATATCCTCAGTCTAAGATTATTATCTTTCCTTTTGTCACTGAAAAAATGCCTGCGTTTTTCTTCTTGGGTTTTTGGTTTTTCTATCAAGCTTTTAAAGGTGTTGCTGCTCTTGGCTTGCCAGAAACTACTAGTGGGGCTGCTTACTGGGCGCACGCTGGCGGTTTTATCTTTGGAGCAATTCTCGCTCCAATGTTAGGATTATTTCGCGATCGCAACTCACCAGGCAAGAATAATTAAACTTAAAATATTAGAAGGTAGCAGGGGAGCTTCAGGTGCAGGGGAACTTCAGGTGCAGAGGGGCTTCAGGTGCAGGGGAGCAGAGGAGGAAAGATAGATTTAACTATACCTACTTATGATAACTAACAACTAATAACTAATAACTAACAACTAACAACTAACAACTAACAACTAACAACTAATAACAAACTATGGTTCCTCTACATGATGATAATCCAACTAATATTACTCCAGTAGTTGTCTATGCTTTAATTACGATTAATATTCTTGTTTTTCTACATCAAATGTCTTTGGGAGTTAGATTAAATGATTTTTTTCAGCTTTACGCTGTCATTCCTCGGGAATTATCTGCTAGTTTGGCAGGAAATCCACCAAATCAACCAGTCCCAGAAACTTATACCTTAATTACCTCTCAGTTTTTGCACGGGGGGTTTATGCATATTGGTTTTAATATGCTATTTTTATGGACTTTTGGCAATAATATTGAGGATTCTCTCGGACACATTAAGTTTTTAATTTTTTATCTCGGCTGTGGTGTTTTAGCAGGGTTAACCCACTGGTTTTTCGATATGGGTTCCCTCGTACCCACTGTAGGGGCTAGTGGCGCGATCGCAGGAGTAATGGGAGCTTATATTTTAAAATATCCTAAAGCACAAATTTTAACTCTACTTCCTTTAGGTATCTTTATTACTACAATTAGAATTCCAGCTTTCTTTTTTCTAGGTTTTTGGTTTATTCAACAAGCTCTTAGTAGTATATTATCTCTTGGCTTACCTGCAAATACAGGAGGAGTAGCTTATTGGGCACACGCTGGCGGTTTTGTATTTGGAGCAATTCTCGGTCCATTACTCGGATTATTTAGCGATCGTAATTAGGACTTGCTGAAAGGGCTAATAGCCGATAGCTAAAAGCTAAAAACCCAAACATCAGAATAAGGCTAATTCACATCAGACGTACTTCATCTCTTGTTACACAATATAATATATTGCTGTTTAGGACGATGAATTATACCCTGTTGCTCAAATTTATTAATTAATCTAGTAACTGTTACTCTATTAGTGCCAATAGTATTTGCTATTTCCCTATGAGTTAGTCGTAGATCGATTAATTGCCCCTGGGCAACGGGACGACCGAACTTTGCTGCTAGCCACTGCAATAATAATAATAGACGTTCACTAACTAATTTGGTTCGGACAATACACATCCATACCATTTGTTGCTGTGCGCGATTGATAACCTCTGCGAAAAACTTAGGCAAACTATCTAAAGGAATACAAATAGCTTCTACACAGGTCAAACAATACATATGATATGAATTAAGATTAGATAAAGGTTGACCTACTAAATCCTTAGCTCCCCAATAGCCCAAAGTCATAATTTTTCTAGCTTCACTTCGGCTAAAAGTCTTAACTGCACCGCGAACGATTAGCCAGCAGAATTCTGATGGTAGTTTATCACCAGCAGCAAATAAATGTAAATCTTCCCTAATTATTAATTGTTGTAATTTTTGCATGCGCTACAAAGACAATATATTCCCAAGTCATGGACGATAAATTTAGATAAATCCTCTTTGTGTAACTCAGGAATAAATTGTCAAAATTATGCTTTTATTTACAAAAATTTACATTTTTCTCGTATTTAGGTCGATCTACACCTAATATTCTCTTTAAATCTAGAATATTTAACGCCAATCATCCCAAGATTGATTAAAGATGGAAGTATCGGGAAATGCCGTAGGATTGCCAGTTTCATTTAATTTTTGTTTGAGTAATGGTAATTCTTTTTCCTTGAAAAAATATTCATCTACCAATTGATGAGGTAAAATCTCCTCATCTAAAGCGAAAGCTGCGGTTATACCAGCAGCAGCCCCCGATGACCATTCAAAAGAATGAACGCGGTAAGCAGCAGCAGCAATATGACTAGTGGCAATGCTTTTACCTGCCACAATCAAGTTATCAATTTTTTGGGGAATCATTGCCCTTAAGGGTATTTGAAAAGGGTAAGCTTGTCCTGCACCTCTTCTTTCTCCTTTTTTTTCTTTATTCCCTGGTTTTTCGGGTGGACTTTCTCTCATGCAAGGATGAAAATCGATCGCATAATGACCGATACCTATAGAATCCGGATAAATAGTCGATCGCGATCGACTATTTACTCGATCTAAAGTAACATCTTTTTTCTGAGCTGCTTCCAATCCATCAATAAACGCTAACAATTGACGATACATAACTGGAGATAAAGTATTGCGGTAATATTCGTCATGGTAATCGCGACGAGAAATATCTACTTCACTAATACTAAAGCCTTCTTTGTAACCCCCATAGGGTCTGCCAATAATTCGTCTTCCTTCCCGAATATAAGGATATTTAGATAATCCATGAACTGTTCCCATAGGAGAATCTAATCCTGTTAACAGGCGATGATTGGGATGGGGTTGTTTAACACCTTCTCCTAAACGAGAGTCGGTCGTTCCTGCTACCAGCCAATAAAAATAACCAAGAGAATGATTTTCTGCTTTACGGAGAGTTTCGGTTCTGAGTCCTCCCAACCAACCACCTGGTTCTAGTTGTCCCGTAGCTTCGAGTTGCGATCGCGTATATACTAAATTATCTTTAGCTGTACCCGGGCGATAATCGTTGCCCCAAGTCCAGTTTTGCATCGAGATATCCCCAGGAGTAGGAACAGTAAAAGGAATATTACTAAATTCTTTAGTTTTCCCAGTAGTGGGACTCCAAATTCGGCGATAAGTAAAGACTAGATCGAAATCTGCTAGTCTCTTTAGTTCATAACTGTAATATTGGTGATGGTCGAGATAAAAAGGAGGCATTATATGTTTTTTTGGTTCTTCTGTTGCTTCCATAGCAAAAGTATAGGTAAATCCTTGAGTACAGTAAGGATTAGCAGTAGCACTAGAAGAAGAAGGTTCTAAGTGAGAAATAGGGTCGATACCAAGACGGTAAGGAACATCTGCTAAAGCAACAATTTCTCCTGTCTCTGTAGCTTCAATAACATACCAGTCAGCAGGTTTGCCAGTATTAACCTTTTGAGGAACAAAGCGAATGATTTCTTTGCGAAAACGAGTTGAGTGGCGATAAGTAAAAGCGTCTTCAATAATTTCAGAAAGAGGTTCGGTATTGAGGGGAGGTGTATTTTGAATAGGACGATGTTTAATAGCAATAGCACTGGTTATTTGTTGTCCCGTATCCCCCTTAGTATTATCGATTTCTAATTCTTTAATTATGGTAGAAGGAAACCATTTTAATGTACCCTTACCTTTAGTTGCTGCCTCTTCTAGCTGTTGTTGAATGATTTGGTGAGCATCTTTGGGTAAAAAACAAGATTCACTAACCCAGCAGTCTCCTGGATTCAGTTCGCCATAGTATTCTTGAATACGTTCTCTTAGTTCTAAGTAGCCTTGGGGATAAAAAAGTTGTTCTCGTTGAGTTTGTCTTTCATCTAATGCCGATGTTCCCTGAGAAGATAATTGTCCTCCTACCCAGTCGGTAATTTCAGTTAAACAAACAGTTTTCCCTTGGAGTAAGGCTTCATAGCTAGTTGCTACTCCTGCTAGTCCTCCGCCTACTACTAACAGTTCGCATTTTACCGTTCGATCTGGTCTACGGGGTGGTGCAGCCATAAGTCCTGGGGAAGATGATTCCCAAAAACATAAAGTTACCGCCAAGGAAAACAGAGATTTACGCCAGTTTTTAGTCGATCGATCGCGCATTATTTGTATAGAATTCAACATAAAATTATTTCGTAGCTGAATACCTTTATATCAAATTCGTCACCAAAATACCTATCAGTTAAGATTGCTGAGAAACTGATAGGTGAATCTTTACTATAAAAAACTCTAAATAATTCATGAGAAGCTTTCCTTCTAAAAATTTTACCGTTCCTGTAGACGAAGAAGAAGATTTATTTGATTATGCTTACGAACAACCTGGAAGCATCCCGGGAACCTTGAATATTGAGGAAGACGCTAAACCCTCAGAAATAGTTTTAATTGACTATAATGCCGATTATGCCAATCATCTCAGTAATTTAACACCAGAAGAATGTGGCAATTATTTAGACACCAACTCAGTTTCCTGGGTTGATGTGCAAGGTTTGGGTAGCGCAGATATTTTACAGCGACTGGGTAAAGTTTTTGGACTACATCCTCTTATCTTAGAAGATGTAGTTAATGTACCTCAAAGACCTAAAGTAGAAGACTATCCAGATCAACTAGTAATTATTACTCAGATGGCTATACCTAAGCCAAAAGGAGATAGCTTTGGACTAGAACAAGTCAGCATAATCGTCGGTCAATACTATTTATTAACTCTACAAGAAGAACCAGAAGAAGATTGTTTCCATCCAGTTCGCAGACGCATTAAGTTTAAAAAAGGTAATATTAGAACGCAAGGAACAGATTACTTAGCTTATACTTTATGGGATGCTATTATTGATGCTTTTTTTCCTATTTTAGAAGCTTATGGCGAAAGGATAGAAAATTTAGAGGACGAAGTAATTATTAATCCCACCGAAAAAACTTTAGCTAAAATCTATCAAATCAAACGAGAATTACTGGCACTACGTCGTGCTATTTGGCCTCAAAGAACAGCTATCAATAGATTAATTCGGGATGGTAGTTCTTTAATTGGGGATGATGTCTCAGTTTATTTACGCGACTGTTACGATCATATTATTCAAATTATTGATGTGATTGAAACCTATCGAGAGTTGGCTTCTAGTTTGACAGATGTCTATCTCTCCGCTGTCAGTAACAAAATGAATGAGGTAATGAAGTTACTGACGGTAATTTCAACTATTTTTATTCCCTTAACTTTTATTGCTGGTATTTACGGCATGAATTTTAATCCCGAAGTCTCGCCTTGGAATATGCCAGAGTTAAATTGGTATTGGGGTTATCCTCTCTGTTGGGCATTAATGATTACGATTTCTGCTAGCCTGTGTTATTTTTTCTGGCGCAAGGGTTGGTTTTGAGGCATAAAGAATGGCGCGTTGCGGGGGTTTCCGAGGGGCGGTATAGCTGAGGTCTCCTCGGCAGTTTATACGCCCCGTCCCGTCGAGCAAACTTCGTAAGAAGGGAATAGTTAAAATTTTTAGAATAATTACTTTTCTTTTTTACTAGACGGATGTAACATAATAAATGATATAATTGCTTATCAAATAGGAGAGAAAGCAATGTGAGGTGAGAGTCTATCTTGTAGACCTCCCTTTTTTTTTATATCCGTTTAGCAATTAAATATTTCTCGGTATCGAACAGATCGATCGCTGGTATCAAGCTTAATCTTTTGATGCCCTACTCAAACGTAATGAGGCTGCACTTAAGTATCTTCGCGAGCAATTAATTCGGTTTAAAGCTAAGGCAATTTCCGAACGAGAATCTAATATAGTTAACCAAGATATGTAATTGTTCTCTAACTTCTTTATTTTTTGTGTCTGCCCAGAAAAAAAAATCTCGTTCTATAGCTAATATTGCCGGTATCGTTGCTGTTGCTACTTTAGTTAGTAAAGTTTTTGGTTTATTACGTACCCAGGCGATCGCTGCTGCTTTTGGTGTAGGAACGGTGGCTAATGCTTATGTATATGCCTATAACATTCCTAGTTTTCTCTTAATTTTACTGGGAGGAATCAATGGACCATTTCATAGTGCTTTAGTTAGCGTTTTAGCTAAAAAAGAAAAAGAGGAAGCTGCCCCAATTGTAGAAACAGTAAGTACTTTAGTAACTGGTATACTTCTATTAGTTACGATTGTTTTAATAGTTTTCGCTGGTAATTTTATCGATCTGTTAGCACCAGGATTATCGGCAGAAGTAAAGGCGATCGCTGTGGTTCAACTGAGAATTATGGCACCGATCGCGATTTTTGCAGGATTAATTGGGATTGGTTTTGGTACTCTTAATGCTGCTAATTTGTATTGGTTACCCAGTATTAGCCCTCTGTTTTCTAGTACGGCTATCTTGGTAGGGATTGGTTTGTTATTCTGGAGTTTGGGCGATCGTATCAATGCACCTCAATATGCCCAAATAGGAGGAATAGTTTTAGCTGGAGGTACTCTGGCTGGTGCGATTTTACAATGGTTAGCACAGTTAATTGCTCAATGGAGATTGGGTTTAGGTAAGCTAAGGTTAAGGTTTGATTGGCGTATTCCTGGAGTTATGGATGTACTCAAAGTAATGATACCAGCCACTTTCTCTTCAGGAATGTTACAAATTAATGTCTACACAGATCTATTTTTTGCTTCTTATATTGATGGTGCAGCAGCAGCGATGCAGTATGCCAACTTTATCGTAATTACACCTGTGGGCATTATTTCTAATATGATTTTAGTGCCATTCATGCCAGTTTTTTCTCTTTTGGTTGCACCAGAAAATTGGCAAGAGTTAAAGATACGTATCCGTCAAGGATTATTTTTATCTGCGTTGACAATGTTGCCTTTTACGGCAGTTTTTGTTTCTCTATCAATACCCATTGTCAGGTTAATTTATCAACGCTCTCAGTTTGATGAAACCACTACCCGATTTGTTGCCCCCTTGTTAGCAGTATATGGTTTGGGAATGTTTGTTTATTTAGCTAGAGATGTATTAGTTAGAGTATTTTATGCTTTAGGGGATGGAGAAACTCCTTTTCGGATCAGTATTGTTAATATTTTTCTTAATGGTCTTTTAGATTTTTTGCTGATTATACCTTTTGGCGTACCTGGTTTAGTTTGTGCCACTATTGGCGTGAATATAATTTCTATAAGCATTTTTTTGTATATATTGCATCGCCGTTTAAATGGTTTACCCTTAGTAGAATGGGGACTCGGTTTGTTAGGTTTAATTTTTGCCAGTATTCTGGCTGGCTTAGGTAGTTGGGGAGTTAGTTGGGGATGGGAAAGATTTATAGGCAATAGTAATTTATTATTTTTATTATTACAACTTAGTTTATCTACTCTAATTGCTTTTTCTCTTTTTGCTATAGTTGCAATTCAGTTGAAATTACCAGAAGTAAATATGTTAGCAACTCGTCTTAGACGAAAGTTAGGGATAAGAAATTAATTTTTTTTAGAGCTTAGTTTTTAGCTTGTTTTGTCAGCAGATGAAAAAGCAATTTATTAGCTTTTTAGAGCTTAATTTGGCAACGATCGAATTGAAAATCTATGTTTTAAGAATTATAACTAGCGAACGATGTTTATGATGACGAATATTAATAGTCTAAAAATATCGCAGTTTTATATTAATAATAAAAACTCGCTAAAAAAAGGAGTTAAAGCGGAAGGGTGCGGCTCTTTTCAGACGAGGATGAATTTGAGTTACAATTTTTGCTTGAGAAACCGAATTTTGTAAACTGAAACTCCTAATAGATCGATTTATTCGAGAATTGTCAGACAACATTCTATTTATAATTTGGGCAATTTAAAGATGTAATAGCAACTATCTGTGGTTGTAACCAAGCTGACTCTATCGTGTATCAGTTATCAGTGACCAGTGACCAGTTAAAAACTGATAGAAGAGTATTATCAATCTGCTTCTTGTAAAACTTTTATTTCAACTGTCAATTTAGCATTTTGAGGGATAACACCAGGAATACCCTTTTCACTATAACCAAGATGGGGACTAATGATTACTTTTCTGTAGCCCTTTACCTTCATACCTTGCACTGCATAAAAAATTCCAGGTATTAAATTGGCTCGATCGATCCTTACCCGATGCTCAAAAAATCCATCATCATGAACTTTTAAATGTCGATCGATTGAATGGGATAAACATTTATTGGGAACTGTAACCACATCCCCCTGATTCAGAGTCAGACGGATTGCAACTATGTAATATAGTTGGCTTTGAACATAATTCCCAGTCCCTTCTCTTTCTTCAATTAGTTTGATACCTTTTTTGAGGTTCATACCAAATCAGTTTAGTTGATTTTAGCGCAATAAAAAATCTACGTAAACTAGGGTAAAGCTATGCAGACGTGATATCAAGCGCACTGATATCACTAGGAATTATTGGAGTATCATCAGATTTGCCCGTTAACTTCCTTTCCGTATTAGAACTCTG
>JASJDJ010000260.1 GCA_030065635.1 Xenococcaceae cyanobacterium MO_188.B32 | reverse complement strand
ATCCTGCATTATTCATGATGCTCAAATAAAATTGCCGAAAGCACTGTTTAACAGGGAACACAGCGATTTGATCCAAAAAACAGACTGTTTTTTGGGTTTCCTTTATGATAAGGGTTCCGGCGTTTGGTGAATAATGCAGGTTATATCATCTTTAGCCTTTCGATAAGAACCGATAACTTTACTATCGATCGCCCCCTTGCGCGGGAGTCCTAGTTTTTCGTTGAGTGGGGACAAAATACCCCCAATTTTTGGGTTCAAAATAGTATATTTATACTTGATAAGGGGGTATTTTGTCCAAGCCTGTCCTACGCGCGTCCAGGTTTTCTCTCGGGGTGACATCAACAGAGAATTTTTATTTTCTTTAAAGGAGAATGAATCCTCTTGAGCGCAAATTATGGCGAGACTTATGGCATGCACGGGGACAGGTAATGGCAATTTCCTTAGTGGTTGCCTGTGGCATTGCTAGCTTTGTCATGGCGAGGAGTGCCTATACTTCCGTGACTCTTACTCAGGCTACTTACTACAACGAGTATCATTTGGCCCAGGTTTTTATCTCTCTCAAACGCGCTCCCGAAACTCTTAAAGAACAGATAGCAGACATACCAGGGGTAGCACAAATTCAGACTCGCATTGTGGTAGATGTCACCCTGGCTGTTCCCCATCTACCCGAACCAGCTACAGGGAGATTGATTTCTCTCCCCGAACAACGGGTTTCGATGTTAAACGCTCTTTTTATCCGTCAAGGACGTTATCTTGACCCAGGACGAGGCAATGAAGTACTAATTAGTGAAGCTTTTGCCGAGGCCAATAAATTACGGTTAGGAGATAGCATTGGAGCAATTATTAATGGCAGGTGGGAACAATTTAAAATTGTCGGCATTGCCTTGTCTCCCGAATATGTCTACGAAGTAAGAGGAGGAGGGGAATTATATCCCGATAATAAGCGGTTTGGGATTATCTGGATGGGTCGAGAGGCCTTGGGTAAAGCCTACGATCTCGATGGGGCGTTTAATAACGTTACTTTGTCTTTAAGTCCTGGGGCCAAGGAGATTGAGATAATTAGCCAAATAGATAGACTGTTAGCCCGTTACGGTGGTTTGGGTGCATACGGTAGAGAGGAGCAAGTTTCCCATCAAATTCTTTCTGACGAGATTAAGGGTTTGGAAATTATGGGAACTATGTTGCCTTCGATTTTCTTGGGGATTGCTGCTTTTTTGCTCCACGTAGTTTTATCGCGGTTGGTAAGTACGCAACGGGGGCAAATAGCTATCTTGAAAGCTTTTGGCTATGATAATTGGGCTATTGGTGGGCACTATCTTAAATTCGTCCTAACTATTGTCACTTTTGGCTCAATCTTAGGTATCTTCGGGGGTTTGTGGTTGGGAATCCAACTCACAGAAATTTACACCAGATTGTTTAAGTTTCCTTTGCTGCGTTACGATTTCAGTCCGAGAGTCTTGGCTACTGCCATGATAGTCAGTTATACTGCTGCGGGACTCGGGGCCTTTATGGCAGTCTCGAAAGCTGTTTCTTTACCTCCAGCCCAAGGAATGCGCCCCGAACCTCCTGCTCAGTTCAAACCTACTTTGGTAGAACGACTGGGGTTACAGCGTTTCTTTTCGACCGCAGGCAGGATCATCTTACGTAATTTAGAACGAAAACCCATACAAGCTGGTTTATCAATTTTGGGTGTTTCCCTCGCAGTAGCCATTCTGATTACGGGAAATTATATGCTCGATGCGATGAACTATTTGATGGATTTTCAATTTCGTCAGGTCCAACGGGAAGACATGACCATCGTGTTTAATGAACCTCGCTCTTCCCGTACCCGTTATGAAGTGGCCAATTTACCTGGGGTAATTTATGCCGAACCATTCCGCTTAGTTCCAGCACGACTGCGTTTTGAACACCGTACCTATCGCACTGCTTTAACAGGTATTGAACCTTTTGGGGAATTCCGTCGTCTGATAGATAAGAATTTACACTCTGTCTATCTCCCCAGTGATGGGGTAGTCATGACAACCAAACTAGCAGAAATGTTAAGTGTGAAACCTGGAGAGCTTCTAACGGTGGAAGTGTTGGAAGGAAATCGTCCCGTGCGTCAAATTACCGTAGCCGGATTAGTAGATGAACTGTTAGGACTACAAGTATATATTGATATTCACGCTCTCAATCGTTTGATGCGAGAAGGTGCAACTATTTCTGGGGCTTATCTGGCGGTAGATTCCCATCATGCTAATCAGCTTTATACAAAATTAAAACAAATTCCTGCCGTTACTGGCATATCCACTCGTGAAGCTAGGTTAAATAGCTTCCAAGAAATTAGTGCGGAAAGTGTGAAAATTATGACTACTGGCCTGGTGATTTTTGCTTGTATTATTACCTTTAGCGTCATTTATAATTCCGCCCGCATCGCTCTGGCTGAAAGAGGAAGAGAATTAGCTAGTCTGCGCATTATGGGCTTTACTAAAGCTGAAGTTGCATCAATCTTACTCGGAGAACAAGCAGTGTTAATTTTCTTAGCACTTCCCATCGGTTATGCCATTGGCTATGGTTTAGCAGCATTGATGTCTTCTGCCTACAATTCAGAACTTTATCGTCTGCCTTTGATAATTAATAACTCTAATTATGCTTTTACCTTTGTGATTGTAGTGCTCGCCAGTTTAATTTCCGGTTTAATTATTCGTCGTCAAATCAATCGCTTGGATTTAATTGCTGTCTTGAAAACAAGAGAATAATTATCTTCCGGCAACTGGAAAGAACCTCAAGACAACCGCAGGAAGTAATGGTTTTACCCCTACATTCTCACTGGCACGAACACCAAGCAATAATACACACTCACTTTCATTTGCCAGATATCCATCATCGTCACCAGCATAAGTAAAATTCGCTCGATAGCGTAGATGCAATTTTTAATGATGCTGCCCAAAAAATCTCATTTGAGACGAAGAAAAAAGAATGTATTAAAAGTATTCGCTCGACTAAGAGCGATGCTGCTCTGGTCGATAATTGTCACGGTGGCAATACCCATAATAGCAACTGGTTATATTAATTTAGTAACTATTGGCGATCGCTATAGGTCGTCGGCTCAAATTCCCCACGAAGATGTCGCTATTGTTTTTGGTGCGGGCTTGTCAGCCGATGGAACTCCCAGTCCCATGTTGGCTGACCGAGTGGAATCTGCGGTGGAACTATATCAAAGCGGACATATCCACAAGCTGCTAATGACGGGGGACAATAGCATGATTTCCTACAATGAAGTTGTGGCCATGAAACGATTTGCCCACGATTTGGGCGTACCGACACGAAATATTACTCTAGATTACGCAGGTTTTAGCACCTATGAAAGTTGTTACCGCGCCCATCTTTAACCAAGACAGAACCGATTAAACTACTCATACCGACAGTAAGTAATATTAACCTAACAATGTGAAATAAATGCCAGCGCTCTCAGTATAGCGTCCAATTCTCTGGGAAGGAAGAAGCTGTCCAGGTATCGACAACAGCATTAATTGGAGAAATGAAAATTCCCCAAACTAAAAATGCAGCAACCAGCATCAACAAAGCACCCAAGGTCAAACGAAATGTTAAAGTTTTAGTGCGAACTAGCCAAAGAATAACTAGCATTGCTAAGAACGAGCCGATTTCTGCAATTCCTAATCCGAGTTTGTATTGAATCAGTACAGGGCGAAAATAAAAGGTTGGTGCAACTAGGGGCAACCAAAGCTTGAAACCCTCGATCTATAACAAATTATTTGAATTAGGTTTAGCCAACCGAACCAAGCAGAAACTTAACAAGTTTTAGCATAAAAGCTATTTTTATGAATACTTGGATTTGGGTTGTAATTTTTGACCCATATTACAGTAATAAACGTAGACCACTTAGAATTACCAAAACTGTAGAGCCTTCATGCCCGATTACCCCTAAAGGCATATTGATATTACCTGTAAAGTTGGCTATCAATAATAGGAAAATAAAAGACAGCGCAAAAGTAATGTTTTGTTTGATAATGCGATTAGCGCGACGACCAAGTTGAATTGCCTGAGATAATTTGGCTAAGTTATCGGACATGAGAATAATATCCGCACTCTCTAAAGCGACATCTGTGCCAGAAACTCCCATGGCTACTCCCACAGTAGCAGCAGCTAAAGCAGGAGCGTCGTTAATACCATCTCCTACCATAGCCACATTTTGATACTTGTGTTGTAGATGGGTGATAACTGCTAATTTATCTTCGGGTAATAATTGAGCATGAATCCGATCGAGATTTAGGGTTTGAGCTACGCTTTGGGCAGTGCGTTGATTGTCTCCCGTCAGCATGGCTGTGGCTGCGATTCCCAGTTGCTTTAAGCTAGCGAGCGCGTTGGCGGCTTCTGGTTTGATGGTATCGGCAACGGCAATGAGCCCGATAACTTCTTCAGCTAAACTCACCCAGACAACGGTTTTTCCTGAAGTTTCTAGGCTATTACTAGCTGCTTTCAATTCAGCAGAGCAAGGGATTTCGAGCGCTTTCCCCACTGTAACTCTAACTCCTGCTACTTCTCCCACAATGCCTCGACCCGTTTTGGCTTGGATGTGAGTGGCGCTTGGCCATGATACTCCAGCTTCGGTAGCTGCTTGAATAATAGCTTCACCGATGGGATGTTCCGAACCAGATTCGATCGCGGCAGCTAATTCCAATACCTGCTCGGTTGAATATTGTGCTGCGGGAATAATATCCACTACTTCTAATTGTCCCATCGTCAGAGTACCCGTTTTATCAAAAGCGATCGCTTTGAGCCGACCAATTTTCTCTAACTGCGCCCCATTTTTAAATAAAATTCCCTTTCTCGCTCCATTGGCCATGCCCGATAGCAATGTCGGCATAATCGATGCCATTAAGGCACAGGGAGAAGCCACCACTAAAAAAATTAGCATCCGATAAATAGTGGTTTCCCAATCCCAACCCAAGACAAAAGGAGGTAAAGTTCCTAAAATTACACCCAGAAAGACAATTACTTTGGCATAGCCCCGTTCAAAACGTTCCACAAATTGCTGAGATGGAGGGGCTTGAGTTTGGGCTTGTTCGACGAGACGAATTACTCTTTGAATCAGACTACTTTCTGGATGCTGGTGAACCTTGAGTTGTAAGACGCCATTGCCGTTAAGAGTCCCCGCAAAAACCTCATCCCCGATAGTTTTATCTACAGGAATCGATTCTCCCGTAATCGGAGCCTGATCTACCGCAGTTTCTCCCTCCAAAATAAGGCCATCGGTGGGGATCATTTCTCCTGGCTTCACCAGAACTATATCACCCACCTGTAACTGCGCGATCGTTATTTGCTTTTCTCGACCATCATGAATAACTCTAGCAGTATCAGGAGTAACTTCCATGAGAGATTTTATATTGCGCTCAGTACGCTTCCTAGCAAAACTTTCTAAAGCCCCGCTAATCGCGAAAATGAGAATTAGGATTGCACCATCGATAATCAAATAGTAATCCCGTTGCCATAAACCCAAGTTAGCCGCACCCAAAGCTGCTATGATCATTAGTAGGTCTACATCTAGTTCTTTTTCCCGCCAGAGGGTAGTTAGTCCTTCTTTGGTACTTTCATAACCTCCAATCACATAAGCTGCGGTCAAGATCAATAGGGCCAAACCGCTCCAGTTGAAATAAAGGCACAGCCAGCCGAAGATAACTAAAATGCCACAGATAGCTGCTGCGTAGGCATCGGTATATTTTTGGAAAAGTTTACTAAGCGTAATTTGAGCCATTGCTGGGATAAATCAGACAACATAACTTAACACTACACTTTGACATTGGTGTCAAGGTCAAGGACTATGGAACAATACGGGGGATAGCAACGATTGTTGAATTTTACTCCTATATCGACCTCAAAGCTATATATAGATAGAGCTTTAGAATTATAACTTTTATCTTACAATCTGATAAATTTAGAGTATCGAGATAAATTAATAATTAAAGCTTATAGGATTTTCGCAATAATCATGGATTGATTCTCAACTATCTAGGTTATTCTCAATAAAAATCAAGTTTAATTTTAGTATTTTTTGTCTTCCCGATAAATGCGTAAATTTCAATGCCGAGAGGTGAAGTTCTCGGAATTAGAAATGCTTAAAGCATAAGTGAATCTAATCCATGTATATAAGGCTTTTCAAGAATCAAGGAGATTTTTGCTATTAATATTTCGTCTTAGATCCTACAAGCTAAAACTATTGCTATTAAAAGCTTTGAGGGGGATATGACAGTAAAATTCACGAATCTTTGCCATCCCCCAATTTAGTAGGTGGATTGTACTCTTAGTTTAATCGGGATATCTGGATATCGAGATACCTGTACTTCTAGGCTGACCAGAAAGTGAACAAATTGTTCACAAATCCAATGGGAATTGTTACTGTTGCCATGATACGGGATTTGTTCTCGATAGGTTGAGTA
>JASJDJ010000078.1 GCA_030065635.1 Xenococcaceae cyanobacterium MO_188.B32 | reverse complement strand
AATTTCTCTGCCTTTTTAACGTCGATCTCGTATGACTTTCAGCATTTATTAACATAACCTTGACTGGGCTGTACTCTTAATCTTAAGGTGACAGCCACAGATGACGCTGGCGAAATGGTTAGTGATAGTTTTGTCCTTACCATTGCCAATTTTACAGGAACAGAAAGCGATAATAAACTAGATGGTTCAAATGAAGATGATGCAATCTCAGGTGGATATGGAGATGATACCATTCGCCCTGGAAATGGTGATGATACCATAAGTGGCGACTCTGGCAAAGATCGCATCAATGGCGAAAATGGTAGCGACTTTATTCGCGGTGGTGAAGATAATGACTTTATTCGCGGTGGTGAAGATAATGATACTCTCTCTGGGGGGAATGGCAATGATATTATCTATGGTGATGATGGCAATGATTTTCTCCTGGGTGATGCAGGCAATGATTTACTTTTTGGTGGAGATGGTAATGATACCCTCGACGGCGGAGAGGGGCGAGATCGCCTTTTAGGTAGAGGTGGTACAGATATCTTTATCTTGACTCTGGGAGATACTAACAATTTTATCTACGATTTCCAAGACAAGCTTGATTATCTTGAACTTGACTCTAGCCTAAGTTTTGGTTCTCTTAATATCAGTCAACAGGGTTCAACCACAGAAATTCGTCTTGGTGTAGATGGAGATTTGTTAGTAACTCTGCTCAATACTAATGCTAATGACATCACTGATACTGATTTTAGCTAGATTTTGTTTTCTTGAAAAAAAAGAGCAATCTGCTCTTTTTCTATTTACATAACTCTAAATAACCAAATAACTATTGAAGCTCATGAAAAATATCCAGATTATCACTCGTCAATTTTGTCTTATTACTGGTGTAGCTGTAGCTGGAGCGATCGTTAATGCTAAAATTGCTTGGGGATTGACCATATCTTTAGATAACAACGCCCCGACTAACGGCATTTACAGCTATAGTCTAACTTTGGATGCAGGAGAATCAATTAATTTGGGAGACCCCTTAGTATTTCGTAATTTAGCAGGTGTAACTAATGCTACAGCTTCTAATCCCTACGAATTAGGTATTGGGTTTGAAGCAGATACGGCAGATTTTTCTGGGAGTGAGTTAACTACAGCGAACTCTGGCTCTTTAGTGTTAAATTCAGTGGTGCAAATTACTTCTGATGCTGGAGTGGGCAATGTTAATTATGAAATATTCTACAGTGATACTAATGGCAATCCCAGCTTTATATCTGATATCATCTTAGGTCCAGCAACGACAAACTCAACTCCCGTTCCCTTTGAGTTCGCGCCTGGATTGGGTCTTATTTGTGTAGCAGGTTGGTTGACTGCCTCCAAGATCAGCCAAAATATGTAGGTAAAACCCAATCTAATTAAGGAAACAGCCCTATCGATGAATCAAGGGACTTGCGCTTTCCCGCGCATTACTGTCATTACCAGAAATTGTTAAGGCATTAGGTTTAAAAGATGATCGAGGATTAAATCATTTCTTAAGAGATTCTAAAAAAATGTCTCAAGTCAGGAGATGAAGATAAAACTCAACTCACTAGGGTTGACATAATTAATCAAATAAGGAATACAATTGCTCAATTTAATGGCTCTACCGAACCTGTGATGTAAAACTGTTAGAAACTAGTCATTAAAAGTCTTACTGCGCAAGACTTTGAGTTCTTGATAGTTGGATTTTGTGTACTTTTTTCTCAAGCCGTTTGCAGATAAGCATTTAAGCTAAATTTAGCACCGTAAGTTCGGTAGAGCCGGAAATGCTTTATTAATTCGAGCTTCTCTAGGGTTTTTCCTGGGCGATTTAGGAATATTTCAAATACCATTAGGTAATTCGATAGAGGCAATAGCTAATGCTCGATATTCTCAATCTCAAGAAACTCAAGCTGATGTTTTTGGTCTAACTTTATTGAATCAAACTTACGGTCATGTAGCCGGAGCAACTGATTTTTTTACCAGACTAAGTAGAGAAGAAAATAAGAGTATTTCTTTTTTATCTACTCATCCTAATTCCCAAAAAAGAATTAAAGCAATAGAACGCTTAGTTAAACAAAATAACTATCAAATCAAAGAGCGATCGCCATTACCACAAGTTTTAAATAGTTTAAATTAATTTACATACTTGACAGGTTATTGTCATTTTTTTGGGAAGAGCGATCGCTATCTTCATTATAAGAATAAATTTTGCTTTCTTCGATTTCCCAATTGACTATTTTTGAAGGATTTTTGATTGGTATTTTAGGCAGCCGATCGAAAGGGGTTTTAGGAGTACGAAGAATTATAGTTCTATCTATTATTGATGGATATAAAAGTTTAGCTACAATTAATTCATCTTTATCTATTAAGGCACTAATTTGACGAAAATTTAATCCTTTGAGTAACTTACAAATAGTTTCATTTTGTTCGGAGGTTAAGTTGACTAAATTATTAGTAGACTGAGTAGCTAAATAGAGACGTTGATAAGAAGAAAATATTTCTGGTGTAGATAACTGCCAGGTCTGTATTCTCTTTTGACATTGCGTCAAAAAAGTAATTGGCTCTAATTTAAGGAGTACTATTAAATTGTAATCTTGTCTTTGAATAAATTTTCGGTTAGCTATATCGGTTAAATTCAATAAAGATTCAAATACTTCTCTAGTAACTCTTCTCGTTAGAGTTACTGCTTCTTGTTGGTTTATATATTTTGCTTTTAATAGCCAAATAATACTTTGATAATCTGAAGGGATTTGAGTATATTGTTCTAAATCATTTCTAAACTTTACACGTCCCTGTGTAATTATTTCGTTAGTCAGTTTGTTATTTTGGTTACTCAAACGACGCAAATGACGTTCTAGCCTTTCAAAGGGAGCTATAGAGTTAGTAGCATAAAAGAGCTTTCCCTGAATTATATAAATAAAGTAAGTAACCGAATTATTAATAACTTGTAAGCAACCATCAGATTCTCTTTCTAATAACCATCTCAATGCCTCTTCTAATACAAGAGGCGATCGATTATCCTTCCTGGAGGACAGATGAGTCATATACTCTCAATACCAACTTAGACCGATACAGTTTTAACATACCCATCTAGAGAATATTAATAACACTTAGTACTTTTTATTGCTTATTCTCTTCTTTTTTCTCCTTTTTGAAAGGAAAACCGAAAATGTTAAAATATTACATTAATGATTAAACAGGGCAAATGCTCGGGTATTGGTTAGAATAAACTCAGGAGATTAGTGACAACTCATTTACGTGTCATTATTAAAAAAAAAGACTTAGCAGTCGCCATAACAAGCAAATTTTTATCACTTATTATAATTTGAGCAAGCAGAAGCTTTATCTAAACTGAACAATAAAATGACAACCGAAAACATACGTTTACGTGCTGAATTTCTCAATACTCAAGTGATCGCTCGCAACAGTGGTAAAAGGTTGGGAGTAATCAAAGACGTATTAGTAGATGTAGACCGAAGAGAAGTAGTGGCTTTGGGTTTACGAGACAATATTCTCTCAGTTTCTGGAATTCCTAAATATATGTATCTAGATCGTATTTGCCAGACTGGAGATGTAATTTTAGTAGAAGATGAAGATGTCATTGAAGATATCGATATTGAACTTTACAGTAAGTTAGTCAACTGTGAAGTAATTACCGAAGCAGGAGAACCCCTGGGTAGAGTTAGAGATTTTCAGTTCAATATAGATGATGGAAAAGTTTATTCTCTAATTATTGCTTCTCTTGGTATTCCTCAGATTCCCGAACAACTTATTAGTACCTATGAATTATCGATCGATGAAGTAGTAAGTAGTGGACCGAATCGCCTGATAGTTTTTGAAAATTCAGAAGAAAGAATTACTCAGATTAGTGTAGGTTTACTAGAGCGTTTGGGAATTGGTCGTCCTCCGTGGGAACGAGAAGATGAAGATTACTATCCTCAAACTATTAAAGCAGAAAATCAATTAGGAACGGGCACTGTTCGCCCTCCTGTCTCTACACCAGTGGAAACACGAACTCCTGTGATGGAAGAACGATGGGATGAAGATGAATGGCAAAGAGCCGAAATCGTTCCACCGCCACAGAAAGCAGAGTCAATGCGCTACGAAGAAGAATATGAAGAGGACAACTGGGGTGAAATAAGAGAAGAAGAAAAAGTGTATGAGCCTCAAGTGTACGAAGCAAAACTAGACTCCAATAAATACGATTATAATTATCCGTCTGGTGAACAACCGGAAGATATGTGGGATGATGATATTAAATCAGATTCTTATACTCCTCCTCCAGTTAACATTCCTGAGAAACAAAAAGCTCCTGAATACGAAGAAGAAGCAGGATGAAATTTTTAAGAAAAAAGCTTTAGTTTTCAGTTATTAGTTTTGCTCTTTTCGGTTTCTTTTTACTGACAATTCAAGTTAAGCTGAGAAACGAGCAAGATCAATTTAATATGCCTACCTATGCAGTTTCGACCTATAGCCTTATTTCTACTTTCTGGTCTATTTTGGCTAGCTAGTTGGATAGTTACCCCAGTAGCCGATGCTTTGACACCTGTTAAATTGTACGATATCTATTATGAGACTTGTCCAGAAGACATAGCCCAAGGTAATGTAAGCAGTGGCGATATGAAACCAGCCAAATGCTTTATTGTCAAAGGAAAAGCAGAAAATACATCTGGCAAAAATGTAGTGGATGCTGACGTTTTTGGTCGCATTTACGATGCTAATGGCAATAATGTTATGGCAAACCGTGGGCGAGTAGGAACAATATTGGAAGTACCGCCAGGGGTTAGTGATTTTGAAATCAGGATTAGTGTTCCTGCTAATCAATCTACTCCCCTGACACTAAAGCAGTTTAAGGCTTCTGGATTTGCCCAAAAAGTACGTCCTTTCTACTACGATGATTAGAAACCCATTGCCACAGTTGGAATAGTTGCTAATGCACTTTGCAAAAACTGAAGAGCAAAAATAGCCAGAATCGCTGATATGTCTATCCCTCCAATTGGAGGGATAAAAGAACGGAAAATATTGAGATAGGGATCGGTCACGGGACTCAAGAAAGCCATGATTTGGTATGCCCACTCTGCGGTTTGAAACCAAGAAAGCAAGATACGCACTATTAGCAATACGAAATAGATATTAAGAAAAGCAATTAAACTTTGAATTATCAAATTCATAAATAGAGAATTCTCCCAGAAAATTTTAAATTAACCTTATTGATAATTTTAGCTTGACATTTTACCTAAAAGTCAGGTGGGAATTAGGAAGTTTTTACAACCAAGCCTAACCATTGTATTTCTTTTAAGAATGAAATATGTCTGAATTTAGCTGCCGAACGTAAGTTTAATCTTTGTTCGGGCTTAAGTTCGAGCGCGAATGGAACAGAAAAACCAGTTTCCCATTCCTCTAACCTTTTTGTTTTTCAATCCAATAATTTTGTAAGTCTTTGGCTACTTTTTCTGAGAGCATGAGACAGCCAATAAGATTGGGAAAAGCCATTGCCAGTAGCATCATATCGCTAAAGTCTACTACTGCACCCAAATTAACGACGGAACCAATAAAAATAAAAATTAGAAAAACGCCTTTATAAATTAAAACATTTTGTTCGCCAAATAAATAAGCCCAACATCTCTCACCGTAATAACTCCAGGTAATCATAGTTGAAAAGCCAAATAAGAAAATAACTACGGCTAAAACATAGGGAAACCAACTAATTACTTGGGCAAAAGCAGCAGCAGTTAGTTCTGAACCATTTATATCCGCTGGTATATTTTCCCCGTACATTCGAGTTATGACGATTACTAAGGCGGTAAGATTGCAGATAACAATAGTATCGATAAACGGTTCTAAAATAGATACAAGTCCTTCTCTCACTGGTTTTGTGGTTTTGGCTGCTGAATGAGCGATCGCTGCCGAACCCAATCCTGCACCATTAGAAAAGGCACTACGACGAACGGACTGTACTAATAATCCGACTAAACCACCTTCTACGGCGATAGGAGAAAAAGCTCTTTGCACGATAATACTAATAGCATGAGGAATTTCGGTAATATTCAATCCAATTACCCATAAACAGGCTACCAGGTAAATACCAATCATCACGGGAACTAATTTACTAGTTACTACACCAATACGACTAATCCCGCCAATAATTACTAATCCGACTAAAAAAGCGACTGTTATGCCAAATAACCAGTTATAACTTGCTATTCCAGGAAACAAAGCCGTTAAAGCTGCGAAAGACTGGTTAGCTTGAAACATATTCCCCCCGCCAAAAGATGAACCCATACAAAAAACGGCAAAGAGAATACCCAGTGCTTTCCCTAACTTACCCCAACCTAATTTATCTAAACCATCAGTTAGATAGTACATAGGACCTCCAGCAATAGTACCATCAGAGTTAACTTGACGGTATTGTTGTCCCAGGGTACATTCAATAAACTTACTCGACATCCCCAGAAAAGCAGCGATACTCATCCAAAAAACAGCCCCCGCACCCCCTATCTGAATAGCGATCGCCACTCCTGCTATATTTCCTAATCCTACTGTTCCCGATAAAGCAGTGGCTAAAGCCTGAAATGGCGATACTTGTCCTATTCCTTCCTCTCGATCGTCATCGTATTTTCCTCTGGCAATATCGATCGCGTGTTTAAAACCACGAATATTAATAAAACCAAAGCGGAGAGTAAAATATAACCCTCCACCAATAATCCAGAGGATAATCAAGGGCATTTCCCCAATAGAAAAGAACAATAGTTGCTCTATTGCCGATACTATCTGGGAAAAAATAAGGTCAATTTCGTTTAATACTGCCAATGTTCCTACACTCAATATTTTGTCTTTGGGCTGTTTTATGAACTTGTTTTACATTTTATTGTACTTTGTTAAGTAAGTTTAAGTAGAGCGATTGAATTCGCACTCGATCGAGAAAGTTAATAATGATATCTTGCCTGCAAAAAATCAATGCGATCGCCCTTAACACGATAAACTAGACGGTGTTCTCTGGTAATTCTTCTTGACCAAGTATTAGTTTCTCGATATTTTAAGCATTCTGGTTTGCCGATTCCGACAAACGGATCGGCTATGGTAGCTTCTACCAAATCTAAAATACGATTAACTATTTTTTGCTCTTGTTTGAACCACCAGCGTAAATCCTCTCGAAATTGTCGATCGAATATAACTATTCTTTTCTGGCTATCTGTCAATCTCTAATTCCTCGCATAACTGTTCGATCGACTCTGAAGAAATAACAGTTTCTGAATCTCTGGCAATTGAACGCTCAATTGCTCGATTTAATTTTTCGGCATTGGCTGGAGAGCGTAACAAATGTAAGGTTTCTAAAATCGAAGACAACTCATCAGCCCGAATAATTGCCATATCTGGATGATTTTTTCTAGTAACCAGAGCGATCGTATTTTCTGTGGCTATGCGATCGAATAACTTCGCTAAATTCTGTCGTGCATTAGTATAGGTAGTTTGAATGGAAAACATCAACTTTGGCTCTTTTGTTCGAGCTTAATAATGTACAGTTTCAATGTACATATTGTAACTCTAAGCCAATTAAGGCGATCGCTAACCATAATAAACAACAATAGCGAGTTAACTTCAAAGCCTGTTCGATTTTTTCTGGGGTAATAGGATTAATTGGTTCTCCTAACAGGGGTTTTTCTTTTACTACTCCCTGATAAGTATTAATGCCTCCCAACTGGACTCCCAAAATTACAGCATAAACACATTCACTCCAACCAGAATTAGGACTAACATCTTTTACTGCATCTCGACGACACATAGATAAAACCTGTTTAGGCTTTCCTGAAAATAAAGCTAAAGTTAACACCGTCAGACGACAAGGAAGCCAAGTCAAACGATCTTCTAATTGCGCGCTAAACCAACCTAAATCTGTATAGGGTTCACGACGATAGCCTATCATCGAATCAAGAGTGCTAGCAGCTTTATAACCTAGTGCTATAGGCACACTACCTATTCCTGGCAAAAAAGCCCCTAAAATAGCGTAAAATAACGGTGCTGTTACCCCATCAACAGCATTTTCTGCTACTGTTTCCAAAACAGCCCTAAGAATTTCTGACTCTGAGAGATTGTCTGTATCGCGACCCACATATAAACTTAAACGAGAACGAGCCGTTTTAATATCTCCTGAATTTATCGATCTAAGGACATCTACTGCTGCTAGTCGCAAACTTTTACCAGCAAAACAACTCGCTAGTAGAATTACTTCTAAAATTATTGCCAACCAAGTATCGATTTGATGCGCTATTTGAATAACTAACCAACCACATAATCCACTACTAATAATTAACCCTAAACCAAGCAAAATTCCCCCTATACGACGTTGGAAATTGTGTTGGTACCGATCGACTAACCAATTAGTACAAACTTTAATTATCCAGCCCATTACTTGCACTGGGTGAAGCCAATACCAAGGATCGCCAATTAGATAATCCCAAAAACTAGCTAGTAGTAAAATTATTGCTGCATTTTCTAATATTTTCACTACTTATTTAATTATTAAAAAAAATTAAGAAATAGTTATGTGTTAATAGACTACAAGAAACAAGACTGCACACTAAATAAACGTGAGTTCGTAGTTCAAAGTTCGGAGTTCGGAGTTAGGAATTCCAAACTCACGTTGCTCAAATTATTATTTAAATCTCAAAATTATGTTTATGAGCGAATTTTATGGACGTTTTGTTCCCAATTTGCCCCATCAAAAAATTTTACTTGAAATTGAGAGATGACATCTCCATCTAAACAACGAATGTTAACATCTACACAATCGGGATGAGAACGAGGACGATAAAAAGAATGAATACCACAGATACCACAAAAAGTGTGTTTTGCTGTATGAGTATTAAAAGTATATGTAGTTAAAACCTCTTGACCTTTAAGTAGGTTAAATTGTTTGGTTGGTACAATCAAATGCAAAAAACCTTTTTTACGGCAAATTGAACAATTACAATCCTGTACTTCCCAGCGATCGACTATTACTTGAAAGCGTACTGCGCCACAATGACAACCACCTTCGTAAGTTGGCGATTCTTGTTTTTTACCCATTGATAATCCTAAAAATTAAACAATAAAATTATTTTCTTCTCCCTGGGCTGCTTGCCAACTGCGAGCATCATAATATAAATCTGCCAGAGTAATACTATATAATGCTTCTTTTAACTTTTGATGCAACTTCTGCCACAAACTAAATGTTACCCAATCTTCTGCCATATTTGTATCAGGACTGTAACGAGATAAAGGTTCAATAGTTTCCCCAACTGCTGCTAAAATTTGACCTAAAGAAATTCGCTCGGGTTTATATGCTAATTGATAACCTCCTTGCGCTCCTCTTATTGATTTAACTAACCCAGCACGTCTCATTTCAATTAGCAGTTTTTCTAAATAAGGAGCAGGTAAATCTTGACGTTGAGCGATCGCTTTTACTGATGTTGGTTCATATTCTGACTGTAAACTGAGGTCTAACAATGCTTTAACACTATAGTGTCCGCGAGTTGTTAACTTCATTTTTCTCCTTTCATTACGGTGAAATTTAGTAAATATCCCAATATTTTTCGAGCGGATTTGGCATTAATAGCTTATTATTATTCTGACAATTAATCCAAATTAAAATTTAATTAATTATGCTTGTTAAGTGTAATATAGTTTTAGATGTAGATACTTAAGTAAGATATTATTGTCTTTGAAGCAATAAAGACAAAATACCTAATCTATAAACCTAACAAATTAATCAGTTTCAGTTTAAGTTGATGGCAAAAACAAACCAACCTGAACCTTTAACCGGCCAAGACTTACTCAACAAAGTAAAAGAGCTAGGTAATCTTAGTAAGGAAGAAAAAGCAAGAGAGTGTGGTTACTACACAGTGACAAAAAATGGTGTAGAACGAGTTAATATGATGAAGTTCCTTAATGCACTTATTGATGCAGAAGGAATAGAGTTAGATAGTAGTGCTAATGGTCATGGTAGAGGAGGACGATCTGCTAGTTATCGTATTAGCGTACAATCTAATGGTAATCTCCTAATTGGTTCTGCATACACCAAAAAAATGGGTCTAGAAAAAGGAGATGAATTTGAAATAACTTTAGGCAGAAAACATATTCATCTCAGGCAAATAGGCGATGAAGAAGACGATGAGGAGTAAAACTTGATAATTCGTTGGCAAGATCGAGAAGTTAGATAGTGATAAAACAGACTGTCTAATTATTGTCTTATTTGAAAAATCTGGTGTTGTTGAAAGATCGTTTGTCAAAAAATTCGATCTGCCTTCCTGTGGGTTAGGGGAAAAAAATTGAGAAGCAAAGCTTATATTTATTTATTATCCGCCATAACCCACCAAGCCCATTTAAGTGATTGAGGTATTTGTGGATTTATTTTATATGTACCTCACTTTTCTACTCAGCAATGGCTAATTATCTTTGATTAATTTTGACTTTTGGTAATTAGCAACCAACTATGAGAATCGGTTTTAGGATTGTTGAGTATTTGAACATCCTGCAAATTAAGCTTGTTTAAAGTCAGACGATCGACTAGCAAAAAAGGATTAGCTAACTGCTGCCAATTTTCCGCGAGAGTTTTTTCAGAGGCAGGAATAACTAAATGTTCGCTATAAAAATTTAGTGAAGGACGATTATTAGTATAAGAAGTATAGACAAGTTCTTGAGTAGGGACATTATTCTTGATAAGTGCAGCAATTGATTTAACAGGATAAGCTCGATCGAGTTCCCAAATCCAATGAGAAGAATTAATCAATAAAAAGAGGGAAACATACATTCCCCAGAATAACAAGTTAATAAATTGTCGGTCTCGTTTAGCTATTAAAAGTGTAGTTACGGCAAAAGTTAATGCTAAAGAAATAAAAATCAGGACTAAAGAAAGATCGATATAATTTCGCCAGAAAAAATATCCGCCAACACAGATAGTTAACCCACTCATCAATCCAAACCCAAGACTCCAAAAGCGAGGATAGATTATATTCCTAGGTGAATAACGGATTTGAGCGAGTTGCATTCCCGCAGCCAAAGCTATAACAGGATAAATAGAGATAGCATACCCAGAAAAATTTTTAGTGATTAGAGAGGCAGCAATAAGATAAATACCACTCCAAACCAAAATTAACCTTGCCCATCCCCAATGTTGGCTTGACCAAGCTGACTTTAAGCCATAAAGAGCAAAAACTAACCAGGGTAAAGGATACTGTAATAATGCTAGTAAATAATATTCCAATGAGTGTCCATGACTTTCTGTTAGAATACTGACCCTTTCTAGAGACTGCCAAAGAAGATCTATGGTTAAAGATTCATACCGATACCACTGAAGTATATACCAAACAAGAGCGGGAAAAATTCCCAAGCAGATACCAGTCCAAAGATAAAGAGAACTAATTAAACGAGGAGTATCCCAAAACAAGAATAAAAGAATTACTGCTGCCAATATTAATCCCATCACACTTTTGGTCAAAAACAATGCAGATAAACCAATTCCTGCAACTAATGTCCAGCGTAGATCGCGTCGCGAGCGCAAGACACCCCAAATTGTCAACAATTCAAAACAAAGTAGTGGTCCGTCCAACATTGCCAAGCGACCATGATGAATTATTGGCAATAAAGTCAAATAAACTAAGGCTGAAAATAAAGCAGGAGTACGAGCTACAAAAATTTCTCGACCAATACTATATACGATCAAAACAGAAATCGAGGCTAAGATAGCTCCAGGTAAACGAGTTGTGAATTCATTTACTCCGCCAAGCTTATAAGTTAAAGCAATCAGTCCATAAACCAGAGGTGGATGATTTAAGTAAGGTTTCTGAAATAAAGTAGGAAAACACCAACCAAAAGAACCTTCAGGAGCTTGCCAAATTTCTTTAGCTACTTGAGCTATAGTAGCTTCTTGAGCATCTAGTAAAGGTAAACTGCCCAAATTAACTACAAACAGAATCAATGCTGCTAAAAACAAACCGATAAGACAAAAAGATTCTAGCCAACGTTCTTCCTGACGTAATTTATTTTGAGAGCGTCCCCATAAAAAAGTTTGATGATATAGCATAACTAAAAGTAATCCAGATTCGTTATTGTCCTATGTCTTATTTGAGTAAAATAAGCGTTGGCTAATTCTCGTTTTTTTGAGTATCCCTAATAAATGTTACTTTTTTTGCTCATTATAAAGTTAGGGTATAAGAAAGCTGTAATCTTTGTCAGGGAGACATTGCCTTAAAAAACGAGGCTTTCTCTGACTTCCTGAGGGGCTAACCCTGCCATTGAAGGACGAGGCTTGTAAGCCTCATCAATTGTCATCATAATTCAAATGTTAAAATACGCGAAATGACCTGTTTAGTTCATTTGATAATTTCTATATTTAATATTCAGATTTCTAGAGCTGCACGGAAAGCAAACTTAAATTTAGCTTATGGAAGGATCTTTCGAACTTACCCTACAAATAGTTATCGCTGTTCTTGCAGGCATTACTGCTCAAGTCTCTGGTGAATATTTTAAAGTACCCAGCATAGTTTTTTTGCTTCTTTTTGGTATTTTGCTTGGGGCTGATGGCTTGAACATTCTTCATCCTCACGAACTGGGAGTTGGGTTAGAAGTATTAGTGGCTTTAGCGGTTGCCATTATTCTGTTTGAGGGAGGACTAAATTTAGAGTTAAGGGATTTAGGTAGAGTTTCTGGTAGTCTGAGAAATCTAGTAACTTTTGGTACCCTAATTACTCTTATTGGCGGTGGTATGGCTGCCCATTGGTTAGCCGAATTTCCTTGGTCGATCGCTTTTTTGTATGCTTCTTTGGTAGTAGTTACGGGACCGACAGTCATTGGTCCTCTACTCAAGCAAGTAAGAGTAGACCGACAAGTAGCTACTCTCTTAGAAGGAGAAGGAGTCTTAATCGACCCCGTGGGCGCGATTTTAGCAGTAGTTGTCCTGAATACTATTTTAAATAGTAATGCTGCTCCTGTGGCTATTTTTAGCAGTCTGATGCTAAGGCTGGGAATTGGCGCAATGGTAGGTGTGATTGGCGGATGGCTACTGGGTTTATTCCTTAAACGAACTAGCTTTTTATCAGAAGAACTCAAAAATCTAGTTGTTTTGGCAGGATTATGGGGTTTATTTGGTTTATCCCAAAGTATTCGTAGTGAATCGGGATTAATGGCTACGGTAGTTGCTGGTATAGTCCTCAAAGCCTCATCAATCCCTGAAGAAAGACTGCTCAAAAGATTTAAAGGGCAATTAACTATTCTTTGTGTGTCGGTTTTATTTATTTTACTAGCTGCCGATTTATCGATCGATAGTGTTTTTGCTCTGGGCTGGGGAAGTGTTTTGGCAGTATTAGTTCTTATGCTCGTAATAAGACCGATTAGCATTGCTTTATGTACCTGGAATAGTTCTATGAACTGGCGACAAAAGCTATTTTTAGCTTGGATTGCCCCTAAAGGAATTATTTCGGCATCTGTAGCTTCTTTATTTGCCATTTTACTGACCGAAAAAGGAATTAATGGTGGAGATGCTATTAAGGCTTTAGTTTTTCTGACAATTATGATGACTGTCTTTTTACAGGGTTTAACGGCTCGTTGGGTTGCTCAATGGTTACAGATTACATCGAGTGAGGCTAACGGAGCAGTAATTATTGGTTGTAATTCTTTGGGTCGTTTGCTTGGGGGTCTCTTTCAAAAAGAAGGAGAATCTGTTGTTTTAATCGATACAGACCCAGAAGCTTGTAAGAAAGCAGAAGAAGAAGGCTTACCTGTATTTCAAAGTAGTGGTCTCGATCCCGAAGTATTAGAAGAAGCAGGGATTGAATCTATGGGTACTTTTATTGCTTTGACCAATAATGGAGAAGTTAATCTAGTTTTAGCTCAACGCGCAGTGGAAGAATTTCAACCACCGCGAGTTTTGGCTGTATTTCCCCAAAATAGCGAAAGCAACGGTGCCAGTAAAACGAAAGTAAGTCAAGCTTTTGTATCTCAACTGCCTATCAAAACTTGGAATACCTATCTTGAGGATGGACAATTTAAATTAGGCGTCACGGTTCTGAAAGAGCCAGGATTTTCTTTTCAGCAAGCTCATCTACAAGCCTTAATTCGCTCTGGGGAACTTTTACCTTTGTTAATTAAGAGAGAAACAAATTTGCAGATAGCAAAAGCTTCTGAAGATTGGCAACCAGGAGATGAAATCATTTTCCTAATGCACGATCCTCGTCCTAAACTCTTAAAAAGACTTTCTGGAGGCAATCAATCTTCTCGTTTGACGCTAGAAAAACTCACAGAAGTAGAAGAATTGCCTATTGCTGCTCCCATCTCTCAATCGCCAAATTAACATAATTGGAGTTGGGAGTTGGGAGTTGGGAATTCGGAGTTATAATCTATCTTCTAGCACAGAAAATTAGATTTTTTGCATAATTGAAATAGTTGATTGAAATTATTATATTGAATAAGTAAATCAATTGGAGTAAAAAATTATGGATGTAAAACTAATCATGTTAGTTTTGACTGGTTTATTTGTAGTCTCTTCTTTATTTTTTGGAACTAAAAACGGGTTTTATGACTCGGATAATTACGATGGCAATGGTTCCGCACATTAAACTATTGCTTCATTACCTTACTTACTGAATAAAGAAAAAAAAATAGTGCGATCGCGTTGAGTGTTTTTGAGTAAGGTTGACTAATCGAAGCGCGCTAGTTAATTATAGCCATCAGTAGGTTTTTGAAGGCTAAAGTTATGAGTAAGCGTCGCCCATCCTCTCCAACAAATTCAACTTCTTTGTCTTGTTTCCCCTATGGTGTGGGACACAGTGATGAAGGAGTATGTTTATTGTTGCAGATAGGTCCTCATCGTATCCTTCTCGACTGCGGAATAACAGATTTATATTCGTTACAGGTAGATAATAATCCTCCAGCCGAATTAGTTTTTTGTTCTCATGCCCATGCAGATCATAGTCGTGGTTTGCAGCTACTTCACAAAAGTTTTCCTCAAATGCCTATCTATGCAAGTGAAGTAACCGCCAAACTACTTCAGTTACATTGGCAAGAGCTAAAAACAAGTAAAAGCGATTCTATCTGCCAAACTTTGCCCTGGCAATCACCAGTTACTTTAGCTGAAAATCTTCAAGCTGAATTGTTTCCGGCAGGACATTTACCCGGCGCAGCAGCAATTGTGTTAACTTATCGAACCAAACACAAAAGCTATAAAGTTATGTATACCGGTGACTTTTCTGTTTCTAACTTTCAACTAGTTGAAGGATTATCTATTGAAAACTTCCGAGGGTTAGCTCCTGATGTCTTAATTATTGAAGGGACTTACGGAACAGTCCGCCATCCTCATCGCCGTCATCAAGAAAAACACTTAATGGAGCGCATTAACCAAGCTCTTATCTCTGGTAAAAATGTCTTTCTTCCTGTTCCACCTATTGGCTTAGGTCAAGAAATTCTTAAGTTACTACGTTCCCATCACCAGTTTACTGGGAGGGATTTAGATATTTGGGTTGATGGTATAACTGCCCAAGCTTGCGATCTTTATTTAGAATTATTAAATCAATTTCCTGCTTCAGTACAAAATTTCGCTAAACATCAGTCTCTGTTTTGGGATGAAAGAGTTTGTCCTCGCATGAGAAAATTGGTTAAACCCGATAGTTTGAGGTCGGGAAAATTACCTTGTATTCTCTTAGTGGATTATACTGCTGATTTATTAGAGTATTTAGCACCAGAAGGTGGTGATTGGCTCATTTTATTACCCGAACATCCTTTAAGAGAGATTCCCCCAAACAAGGAGCAATTTCGCCAAATTAGCACTCTCCAGAATATTGAAATTGATACTTATCTTTTGGCCGAACATAGCGATGGTCGTAACACAACTCAGTTAATTCATAATTTACGTCCCCAACACATTATTTTTGTTCATGGTTCTCCTAATTACTTGGTAGAACTGACTGGTTTAGAAGAGCTACGTAACCGCTATCAACTTCATGCCCCCTCTAATAATACTTTAGTTGAATTGCCTATTGGCGATCGCTTTATTCAACCGGCAACTCCACCACCCAATAATTATGAGGGAGAATTAAATGAAGTTGGTTCTTATGTTACGATTACCCTTCCCGATGTAATTAATAGCGACCCTCGCTGGAATAAGTTTGCCGATACTGGTTTAGTTGAAGCTCGTTGGCAAGGAGATGAGCTAATTTTAAGGGGATTATCTCAAAAAGAACTTTTAAATCAAAATAGTGAAGGAAAAATATCAACAGATATTGATTGCTGTAACGCATGCAAATACTATAGCAATCAGCGTTGTTGGAATCAATCTTCCCCTCTTTATGGTTTTAAAGTTATACCTGAAGGATACTGTCCGGTTTTTGAACCCTTAGAATCAGATAAACAATAGCTTACTTTGTCAATAATTCATTTTACTCTTGATTAGTTTCTGGAGAACGAGGATGTATTTGTTCTGCTTCGGGACAATCATCAGCAATGGGTATTTCTGAATTGTTTTTAGAAACAGATGCTAGTTTTTGAGTTACAGCGCCAATACTTTCTAGTCGCACCATTTCTTCCCAAGAACTAATTTCATCATCTTCTTCTTGTTCATAACGAATGGTCACTAAATCTCCCTCGAAATCAACAATGCGACCGTTGTCTATCCATCGCTGCTGATCCCGCAAGAAAATACAAACTTCGCGACCATCTTGATAGAGTTGATAAATCTTGCGGTGTAGCATTGGTTTCTCCTGTTATGAGTAACTCCTTTAAATCTCATTTAAGCTTATCTATTAATGTTATTGTGACATAATGCCAACCAGAGTTGACTGAGTAAAATTAGCTATTAATGTCTCTGTTTTTATGATTGATGCCGTTTGAGAATATTCATAATAATTGAAGCAACAATTTCTGGTTGTTCTAGCATAGATAGGTGACCACAGTCAGGAATTTCAAAAACATTATTCCCCTGGGGAGCAAAAAGTTGATGAAAACTGGCTAAATGATTGACATATTTAGGCTCCATTACTTTATCTTTTTCCCCTGCTATAAAATAAACTGGTTGAGGTAAACTAGCAACTAATCTCGGTAAAAGATGGACTTCAGTTTCTGTGGTTGAATCCAATAGTGCTGATAAAGCAGCTTGTTTATCGGCTCTAAGAAAATCAATGATTCTTTGACGACCCCAGTGAAGATTCAGAGGACGATCGACCATCATTCTAGTAAATAAAAAATCCATTAGAGGAATATAAATTAACCAACTAGGACGATATTCGATTAAATTTTTGCCAACGGTACGAAAACGCTCAAATTCTTCTTTAAGGTAAATTCCTCCACCAGAATTTAGACAAATTACTCCTTCTATCATTTCTCGATCGCAATCTGCTGCCCATAAAGCCACACTCCCCCCTAACGAATGACCGATCAGCCAAGCTCTTTCAATTTCTAATTTTTGCAATAGACAGTGTAAATCTTCTGCATAGGCAGCTAGAGTATAGTATCGGCTACAATCCCTTTGAGAATTTGCTTCAAAGGGAATTTGTGTCTCTCCAAATCCTCTTAGATCGTAAACTAAACATTGATATTTACCTGCTATCTGTTTGATTAAGGGCTGCCAATAATGATGACTTAATAGCCATCCATGGAGAAAAACCAAGACAGGAGCAGAAGTATGCTCGTCAGAAGGGATACGCTCGTAGGCGTGGGGGACTCCCAAAATATCGATAGTTGGCATACCTTTATCCTAACATTGACTAGAGATTCAGATAGGATAAATTGATAAATTTAAAAGCTTTTGCTAACCAGATTAAATTTATTTTCCGTTTATATACACTTTTGCTGCTTAAAATAGATTAATATATCTGAGATATGCAATTAATATATCTCCAATAATAAAAATAAAGCATAATGCAGCCATATTGGCATGGTTTTTTGGAAAAAATTGTTTAGTAACTCTGATAGTGTAGCTGTTTCTCCGACTGCGAGATTTGAAAATGGTCTAACTTACATAGACGATCGGCGTAAATCTGAATCCCGTATACTTTTCAGTACAGATCGAGACTTAGATTTGTACGAATTAGAAGAACTTTGCGATCGCGTTGGCTGGGCTCGTCGACCTCTAAGAAAAGTAAAAAAAGCAATTCAACATAGCTTTTTGGTAGTATCAATGTGGGAAATAAAAGGAGAAAGAAAACGTCTGATCGGTTTTGCCCGTGCTACTTCCGATCATGCCTTTAATGCCACAATTTGGGATGTGGTGGTAGACCCTAATTTTCAGAATCGAGGATTAGGAAAAGAATTGATGAAATATACAATCAAGAAACTAAGAAGTGCAGATATTAGTAATATTACTTTATTTGCCGATCCTCAAGTAGTTAATTTTTACCGACGTTTAGGGTTTATTCTCGACCCTGAAGGAATTAAAGGGATGTTTTGGTATCCCGATTAACAGTTATCAGTTATTAGTGAACAGTTACCAGTTAAATTTATCTTTAGTTTAGTTCCTCAGCATCAAGTTAACGGTAGGTTTTATTTGGGGATGATTCTCCTCGCTCGGGATACGTTCGTAATACATACAAAATTATGCATGATACTATTTTTGGCAAGATTATTCGTCGTGAAATTCCTGCCGATATTGTCTATGAAGACGATTTAACTTTAGCTTTTAAAGATATTAATCCTCAAGCACCAACCCATATTTTAGTTATTCCTAAAAAACCTATTCGTTGTCTGTCAGAAGCAACAACAGCAGATCGAGACCTACTCGGTCATCTTTTGTTTACAGTTAAAACAGTTGCCGAACAAGCAGGATTAAAAAATGGTTATCGAGTAGTTATTAACAATGGTGCAGATGGAGGTCAAACCGTCGATCATATTCACTTACATATTTTAGGCGATCGCCAAATGAGATGGCCTCCAGGGTGAAGTGAGTAATGAGTAATGAGTAATAAGTAATGAGTAATAAGTAATAAACTTGCCCAATCCCTAATCCTCAATCCCTAGTCCCTTATGCTATTAGCATTTCAGTTTCAATCTCCCGGTCCTATTTTGTTTGAAATTGGGCCTATTGCTATTCGTTGGTATGGTTTGTTAATTGCTTCTGCTGTCTTAATTGGTGTTAGTCTTTCTCAGTATTTGGCTAAACGCCGTGGAGTTGAGCCAGAATTATTAGCAGATTTAGCAATTTGGTTAGTAATTGGTGCTATTCCTTGTGCCCGTATTTATTACGTTTTATTTCAATGGCAAGAATATGTTCGACGTCCTGAAGACATTATTGCTATCTGGAAAGGAGGTATTGCTATTCATGGGGCAATTATTGGTGGTACGATCGCGACAATAATTTTTGCTCGTCTCAATCGGGTTTCGTTGTGGCAGTTACTAGATTTAGTAGTGCCCTCTCTGGCTTTAGGACAAGCGATCGGACGTTGGGGAAATTTCTTTAATTCAGAAGCCTTTGGTAGACCAACAGATTTACCCTGGAAACTATTTATCCCTCCTGGTAATCGTCCTGTAGAGTATCTCAATTACGATTATTTTCATCCTACTTTCTTGTATGAATCCTTGTGGAACATATTGGTTTTTGCGATCTTGATATGTTTGTTTTTCTGGGGTTTAAAACAACAAGAACGCTATAAATTAGGAACAATGACTTTGACTTATTTCATAGTTTATAGTCTCGGTCGTTTTTGGATTGAGGGTTTGCGTACTGATAGTCTAATGTTAGGTCCTTTACGAATGGCTCAAGTCATTAGCTTGGTAATTATTTCTCTAGGTGTATTGGGATTAATTTGGCTTTATATTTTGAAGCGTCGCCTTCCCGATGTAGTTTCACCCTATTCCAAGATAAAAAATTAGACTTCTATTGTAAGGGATTGTAAGGGCGGTTCGCGAACCGCCCCTACATTTGAAATAATCAAATAATGAATAAACTTAAACCAGGTGTATATATTGTTGGCGCTGGTTCTGGGGATCCAGAATTATTAACAGTTAAAGCACAAAAAATTCTTGCTCGAGCTGATGTCGTTCTTTATGCTGATTCTCTTGTTCCCAAACAAATTTTACAGAATGTCCGTGCTGATGCAGAATTAATTCCTACAGGTAATAAAGTTTTAGAAGAAATTATTCCTTTGGCGATCGAGCGAGTAAAAGCCAATCTGGCTGTAGTTCGTCTGCATTCGGGGGATCTTAGTTTGTATAGTGCTATTGGCGAACAGATACAAGCTTTTGCCGAAGCGGATATCCCCTTTGAACTAGTCCCAGGCATTAGCGCTTTTCAAGCTGCTGCTGCCAAATTAGGTACACAATTAACCGTCCCTGAATTAGTTCAGACTATTATTCTTACTCGTATTAGTGGTAAAGCTTCTGCTGTACCAGAATCAGAAGAATTAGCTTCCTTGGCTGCTCATAAAGCTAGTTTATGCCTTTATTTAGCTGCTCGTCACATAGAAGTAGCTGAAGCCAAACTACTGCAACATTATCCAGCCGATACTCCTGTGGCAATTTGTTTTCGGGTTGGTTGGCAAGACGAAAAAATTTGGATTGTACCTCTAGAAAAGATGGCAGTAACTACTAGAGAGAATAATTTGATTCGGACAACGTTATATATTATTAGTCCTGCTTTAAACAAAGTACAACAGAGTCGTTCTCGTCTTTATCATCCCGCGCACTCTCATTTATTTCGTCCTGAAAAGTATAGTAAGTAGGTAGGTCATATGAAGCAGCCCTTTCAACGTGTACAAATGAACTATCAACGGTTTATTCGTGTTTCCGCAATGTCTCCGCGATCGCCAAGCTGAAATTGAGCATTACCAATCAGGAGAAATTTATTTGAGCTTAAATAAGGAGTAATTTCCTGATGTCTGAAATCCCTATTTTTACATTGGCGAGCGCCAATTATATTAGTGCAAACGATCTCATTGAAAGGGCTGGTCATATGAAGTCCGCTTGAATAGTTGTAAATAAGGTTGACACGGAGACGGGGAGACGCGGGGACAGGTCGATTTTTTATGACCACTAATTAAACGAACTTGATGTCAATTATCTGTAGAACGCCACAGTAGTTTTTGCTTGTTTAAATTTTTTGATTGGGGTAGCAATAGTTTATATGTTGTATATACTTTCCACAACATCTATCGCCACTCTCCCTGAAGGGTAAAAGCTGCCCAATAATAGGGAGACTTCCACTCGGTTTGAAGTTGCATCTCTAACTGTGCCTCTCTCAATGCCTCTGCTGGTGATAATTTCTTCTCTAACATCAACCGATAGAATCTAGTCATAATTTCTGCTGTTGCTCGATCGTCAACTGCTTGATAGTCCGCAGTACGTTTTTTGCCCGCTTTTCTATCTCTTCCTGTGAGGGAAGTTGATAGCTTTGCATTTCTTCCTTGGTAACTACCCAGAGATAACTGTTTTCCTTTCCTAGAGAATACTGTAATAAAACGGTATCTTCATCTAAAATATCCTCTTGAACTTGTTCTAATGTGAGGGGTTGAGGATATTTTAAAGCAGCATAGTTAGGGCTTTTTTGGCGAAGGTCAGTTTGTAATTCTTGATATTGTTTTAAGAGAGTTTTGTGTTTTTGGTCGATGTCTGTTTTTTGTTCCAGTTTGCTATTAGGATTGTTATAGATGTCTAGGCGTTGTTTTTCGGTGGCATCGAGTTGACCTTGTAAGCTTTTTTCTTGGGCTAATAATTGCGGATCTACACCTTCTTTAATATTGGCATTGGCTTCCGTGAGTAATTCTAATAACGTTCTAGCGCGGGAACTTTCACTAATGTGAAAAGCTTTTTTATCGTAGCCTTGCGAGGGGTTTCGTTGATGGAGTTCCATCAATAAATCAATATAGAATTGATAAGCACCTTGTAAGGTGGAGAAGTAGGTTTGACGGAGTTCGGGACTGACCACTTTGGTGCGTAAATCTTCTCTAATATTAATAGAATCTTGTAGAGGAATTAATGCGGCTTGCAAGTTGCCTCTATTTCTTTCCAAATAAGCGATATTACTAAGGGTTTTCACTTCACCGGCGCGATTGCCCACCGCCCGCGATAAAAGTAAAGCCTGCTTCCAGCAGTCTAAAGCCTGCTGTTTCTCCCCCAAGGCATGATAGACACCCCCAATATTGTTGAGGGTAGTGGCAACGCCTTTGCGATCGCCCACCGCCCGCCATAAGGATAAAGCCTCCTGGTAGTGGTCTAAAGCTTGCTGTTTCTCCCCCGAGGCATGATAGACAAAACCAATATTGTTGAGGCTAGTGGCAACGCCTGCGCGATCGCCCACCGCCCGCCATAAGGATAAAGCCTCCTGCCAGTATTGTATTGCTTGCTGTTTTTTTCCCAAGTCAGAATAGACACCCCCAATATTGTTGAGGATTTTCACTTCCAGGGCACGAGCGCCCACCGTCGGCGATAAGGGTAAGGCCTGCTGGTAGTAGTCTAATGCCTGCTGGTAGTAGTCTAATGCCTGCTGTTTCTCCCCCAAGTCATCATAGACACTCCCAATATTGGTGAGGATAGTGGCAAGGTCTGCGCTATTGTTGAGGGTAGTGGCAACGCCTGCGCGATCGCCTACCGCCCGCCTTAAGGATAAAACCTGCTGGTAGTAGTCTAATGCCTGCTGTTTCTCCCCTAAGGCAGAATAGATACTCCCAATATTGTTGAGGGCTATTGCTTCTCCAGAGCGATCGCCCACCGCCCGCCATAAGGATAAAGCCTGCTGGTAGTAGTCTAATGCCTGCTGTTTCTTCCCCAAGTCAGAATAGACACTCCCAATCCTGTTGAGGGCTCCCGCTTCTTCAGCGCGATCGCCCACCTTCCGCGATAAGGGTAACGCCTGCTGGTAGTAGTCTAATGCCTGCTGTTTCTCCCCCAAGTCAGAATAGACACTCCCAATCCTGTTGAGGGTTTCCGCTTCTTCTTCAGCGAAATCGCCCAACGCCCGCCATAAGGATAAAGCCTGCTGGTAGTATTCTAAAGCTTTTCGTTTGAATCCTAAATCGTTGTTAAAAAGACCTATCCCCCGCAAAGTAAGAGCTTCCCCAGATTTATACTTCTCCCCTAATTCACGCCACAAAGGAAGTGCTGCTTCCAATTTGGTAATTGCCTGTTGTAGTGATTCGGCTGTACTTTGTTCAGCTAATTGCAGCCCCTCATCAACAAGTTGTTGCGCTTGGGTGAGGGTGTCGGTTTGGGCGATGAGTTGAGGGGGTGGGTTTAGGTGGCTGGGTTTGGGATGGGCGTTGACGGTTTCTGAGCAGAAGGATAGACACAGCAACAGGATTAATCCCAGATGATACTGGTGAGATGTGCCAAACTTTTGACCAGGTTTTACTGAAAATCTTTTATCCATTGCTGTACCTCCTCAACTTTTGACCGATCACCTAATCTTTGATAATTCGTTTGTGCTTGGGTTAGCCACCCTATTGCCTCAGTTTTCTTGCCTTCTACTTGTCCTAGTCCAACTTGCGCCTCAGCTTGCCCTTCTAAATCTTCAGTGCGTTTGGCTATTTCCAAAGCTTTCAAATAAGGACTTTTCGCCTGCTGGCTCAATCCCACTTGTAGATATAAATCTCCCAAAAGTTGATAGACTGCTGCTGTCTGACTTCCCAGGCTACCCGTCCAAGTGATTACTGTCAGCCCTCTGATTAACCAGTTAACCTGTTTGCTATCTAAATGCCACCACCAATCTTGAGGGGGATCGGGCAAACTTTCCCGATACTCAGATAAGTTAAGAACTCTCAGTATCCTACCAGCTTTGTGTTTCAACCGTAAATCTAGCTGCGTCACTTGCTGGTGAATTTCGGGAGAAACTTGCCCCTGAGTTTTCAATACATCTTGAAGAGCATCTCTAGCATATAAAATTTCTAAGGCTTGTTGAGTAGATAGAGAGGTGTTAGAAAGTTCTAAATACTCCAAAGCCTTCCTATAGCGAACTAGAACACCGATTCAGTAATCGAAAACCAAGACTGATTTACTATTGAGCGATTTGAATACTCTCTCAAAAGAGCCAAAGTAATTCGTAAGCAACCATCGTGAATTATAGTGGGATA
>JASJDJ010000259.1 GCA_030065635.1 Xenococcaceae cyanobacterium MO_188.B32 | reverse complement strand
AAATACAAAAATAATTGCGGTATTAACTAGAAATTTACTGAGGATTAATAGTTCGCTATCAAATCGACCTCGATTTTTAACCGCAGCATCTAATAAATAAGTATTATAAACTTGTTGAAAGATTTGATATCCCAGTCGGCTTAATAAAATAACTACAGTAATTCCTAACGGTATTTCTAGAGATTTTAGCCAAATTGATTTAGCCATACTCAGTAAAACTAAATCACCAATAATTAGAAGAGAAGCTAAACCTATTTGTCTGTAATAGGGAGGAATAATTGTTTGATATACTTCTTGAATTTGAGGAGAAGAAAAGGCAGTAATTCCCCAATCGATTAGACGAGGAAGTAAAAAAAAATAATAATAACAAGCCACTGGTCAATCCCAGTATTGTCCACAAAGTTCCTGGCACAATGGTAATTGTTTCTGGCATTAAGTTAAATATAGGAATTTCCAAAAAGATGAAACAAAGCATTATGATGTAGATTCTCTTTAGTATTTTAGCTCCTTTAGGTGCTTGTCTAGCTGTAGAAAATAATTTTCAGCCCTGAAATTTGTCTCTATTCCCTATTCCATAGCAAAATAACTAAATAAATCTTGTAATACCCCTTGAGAGGCTAAAGCGATCGCGACACCACCAATTCCTAAACTAGTAACTACTGATGATCGATTATACTTTTTATACATCCTCTCATTAAAATCTTGAAATTAGACAAATCAGCAGAATCATAGGAGGAATATCTTCAAACTTATAAACAAGTATTTATACCTAAAGATAGATAATATTTACCCCCATCAGATTATATTTTATGTAATTAGTTAATATTTTTATCTAGATAATCAATAAATTTATGGTTCCTTTAAAGGATGAAAATCCGATCCAAATTACCCCCTATATAACCTATAGTCTAATTGCTGTTAATCTTGCCGTTTTCATCTATGAGCTGCTTCTGACTCCTCCCGAGCTAAATCGCTTTTTTCATTTGTTTGCTATTGTCCCTCTAGAATTAAATGCGAGTTTTAGTGGCACTACTATTTATCAGCCTATCCCAGAACCCTTGACCTTATTCACTTCCCAATTTCTCCATGCTGGGTTTATTCACGTGGGCTTCAATATGTTATTTCTTTGGATTTTTGGTAACAATATTGAAGAAAGATTAGGTAGGGTTAAATATCTATTGTTCTATTTAAGCTGTGGTGCTTTAGCTGGATTGACTCAATGTTTCTTTAATGGCATTTCTCCTGTTCCTTCCATTGGTGCTAGTGGTGCGATCGCCGGAGTAATGGGAGCTTATATCATCAAATTTCCTCAAGCTAAAATAGTGACTCTTGTGCCTTTGGGCTTCTTTTTTCCCATCTTCCGAATTTCTGCCCTGTGGTTTTTGGGTTTTTGGTTTATTCAACAAGCTTTTAATGGCATAAGTATGCTGGAAGCTTCTGCTCATGTAGGAATGCAAGGTGGTGGTGTCGCTTACTGGGCGCACGCTGGAGGCTTTGTTTTTGGGGCAATTCTCGGTCCTTTGTTTGGCTTATTCAATGACAAAGAAGATTACAATGAGATAGAGTCAGGGACTTGACTATTTTTAATTGTTACTTATTTGTTCATTTCTTCCTTTAGTTTAGAGTTGACAACTTGTAGAAACATTGCTCTACAGTTATAAATCTTGAGTATGATTATTTTGATTAACTCGCTCTCTAATTTTTTCTGCTTCAGCTAAAGTTTCTTCTGGATTACTTTGGTGAGAACCTTTGATATAATTCAACTTCCATTCTTCGAGTAGATCGGCAAGTAAAGTTTGAATTTCGGTTTGAGTTGCTTTGTCTTTTAGTTGTTGACGAAGAGTACTAGCAAAATTATCACTGAGGCGAGCGAAAATTATTTTTCCTTCTGTATCTGTATAAGAATTGATTAAAACATCGTAGGTAGCTTGTGCCAAGTAATCTGCTAGCTGTTCAGTTGCTTCTTTGGGTAAACTAGACAAGCCAGGAATACTTTTAAAGGTTTGGTAAATATCCGATTCTCTTAATGCACCTCTAAGACTGTGGCGGAATAAAGCTTCTACGTCTGGTTGTACTTCTGGTAAGACTTTATAAATAGTTAAACCAATAAGGCGATCGATAATCAGGTTAATCTTATCTTCTTCTCCTACTGTGATTCCTGGAGAAGACTGGGACAATATTTTGGCTATGGCATCATTGTCTAATGCTTCTTGACTTTGATTGAGTAGCTGAGTAATTAAGAACATCGAAGCGCGATGGGATATATAAGCAGTAGGTTCGTGGGTAATTTGAGCTAAAATTTTTTCCAGAGCGAACAAACCCGATTTATGGATACGCACGGTTACAGGCAGAATCCGCAACCAACGCCAAGTAGGAATTAACATCAATGCGTCGTACCAATAGCGCAACATGGCATCCCACCAACTAAGATCGTCTCTTTTTCTGGCTACCCAAAAGGTACGACCTAAATATTCAAGAGCAAAAAAGATTACAAATAAGATATCGATGCGCCAAAAATTATCTATATACAAACCATTTTCGTCAATGGCACGATAGTAATTAGTTTTTAATAAGGGTTCAATCTTGTCTTCAAAAAAAGCCAAGGCTGTTGTAGGTTGAACTCGATTTAAATACTCTTCACTCCAAAACTGGGTAAATGCTTCTCTGGCAGAACGAGTTGGCAAACGATATTGCATTCTCCGCTTTAACTTAGCAAAAGTACCCAACTTATTAGCACTTAAAAAGGGATTTTCTTCTACTAAGGCAATACTTTGTGCTTGTAAAGAATTTAATAATTGTTGCGTGGATGGACTTTGTAATCCAGCTTGAGATAATTGCCGTTTTAGTTGTCGTACAGTATCGAGATAAGTTTCTGTATCAGGATGAGGTTCGATGTCTTTAACTGGATCGTAGAGATGAACTACAAAGGGAGTGTAGTGTAGATAAACATCTCTAAAAGGCAGATAGCTGAGATTAAACAGCACTAATGCCAAATTAATTACAGCAATTAGAGCGATCGCTTTTCCCCATAAAGTCTTTTTTGGGTTAACTGTTAATTGTTGATTGTTCATCACCTTGCTACTTGCTACTCGCTACTCGTTACTTAATCTCTGACAATTCCGTGCGAATAAAGATTTGAGCGTCAAATTCTAAAGGAGAACGCAAGCGACTAAGCCAAGAAACTAGAGGATTCGTATCTTGCCATAGCTTGGTAATCTCGATGTCTTTCTGTAAATTTCTGCTTGGGGTAGGCAAAGATTCTAAGAACCGAATGAGACTGATTCGGCTGCCGACAATTTGTCGGCCAAAATCCCCCTGGGAAAATGACATGCTAAGATTCAAAGGACTCAGCAAGTCTTTTTGACTCAGCTATGCCAAAGGCTTATTTCCCGCTCCTAAGCAGCTACCTTAGCTTTTGACCAAATACCGTTTTCATCTTCGTCGTATTTATCCTTAATGGTTGCCCAAGCCTGTTGTTCGGCTTTCATTTCATCATCAGTTTCATCTAGAACTGTGTTGTAACATTCAATAAAATCTTGCTGTGCTGCTTCAGATAGGTGGGAGCGGATTTCAGGAGATAAATCTTCTACTCCATTACATCTACCAGGACAAGGACGAGGTAGGGTAGATTCATTAACGTGGATTTCCTCGCCACCCGCACTTTCAATCAATAACTGATATTCACCAGATTTATTAGCAGGAACTTCTGCCATTAACAAGAATTCCCCTGCTTTAACACGAGTTTCGTAAACTGCTGCTTTCTCTTTTGGCATTCCTAGAGTTGCCAATGCCGAAGCCAATCCCGCACCAGCACTACCAGCGAGCGCGCCTGTGGCTGCCCCCAACAAAACAGAGGTAATTGGACCTGCTGCTACTACAGAACCGATAAAGGGAATAAATAGCACTCCCACACCAGTAAAGAGACTGAGTAGAGAACCAAATAGAGAGCCAAAAACCGCGCCAGTACGTAAACCTCCGAGAATAACATCCTTTTTGGAGATAAAACCGGCAATACGAGTCTGAGACTGAAAATTCTGACCCATAACTGAAATATGGTCTTGAGGAACACCACGGTCGATTAAACGGCGGACAACATTATCTACTTGCTGTTCTTCTTTTAGCACTGCGGTGATAGTGCGTTCTGCTCTATATGCTTCTGTCATTTTGTTTAAATTCTGTTTGATAATTTTTGACGTTTTGGGTGTGAAAAAAGAAAAAGTTTGACGGAAGAATGAAAAGTATTTGTTTCTTCTTGCTACCTACTTTCCACTTAAGCGTTTACTGCTGGTTTAGTTTCTGTTCCAGAGCGCTCGCCATTACCTTGTAAATTTTCCCCTTCGATAAAGGAACGTAGCATCCAAGCCATCTCTTCATGCTGTTCCATTAATCCTGTGAGAAAGTCAGCCGTACCTTCATCGTGATATTCGTCGCCACATTTATCGATATCTTCTCTGAGGTTGCGAATTACTTGCTCGTGGTCTTGTACCAAGCGGTTTACCATTTCATTGGCGGAAGGAAGATCGTTAGGATGTTCTTTAATGGTGCTGTATTGAATAAAACCTGCTGCTGTTCCCAAAGGATAACCGCCTAGTGCGCGAACTCTTTCGGCTGTTGCGTCGATCTTCATTGTCAGAGCATTATATTGTTCTTCCCACAAGGTATGTAGAGTAAGGAATTGAGGCCCTATTACGTCCCAGTGATACTTTTTGGTTTTAATGAGAAGTAAGTAAAGATCGGCGAGAGCGCGGTTTAATAACTCGATTACACCATGACGTTGTTCTTCGGTTAATCCAATATTTAACTTAGGCATAAAATTTTTATTTGTGTAACTTCACTTTTATTAGAACAATTAGTTAGGCGAGCGCGCATCTGTAATAGGAAAGAACTTTTTGCTTGTCAGTCTTACTTGAGATGTAGTTAATAAGGAACAGGGAAAACCCTTGACTCTTACACTCATTAAAAAGATTTTGTTAGTTCTGCATGACTGTCGGGGCGGATTTTTCTGCCATATTTACGGGCATAAACTTGGGTAAATTCTGCACCAAAGAGAAGAATTTGAGCCGAATAAAACACCCAAGCCAGAAACACAATCAACGAACCAGCAGCGCCATAAGCCGAACCCAAACTACCTCTACCCAGGTACAAACCGATTAAAAATTTGCCGAAAGTAAATAGGAAGGCAGTAATTATTGCTCCTACCCAAACATCTTGCCAACGAATTCTGACATCGGGTAGATATTTGTAAATTAGGGCGAACAATAGGGATATAAGACCAAATGAAATCCCCAAATTTAGTAGTTGCCATAAAGGGTTCAAGCCTGGAAGTAGAGTAATTTCTAACTTACTGATACCAGACAATATCGCACTAACTATCAAAGATACTAACAACAAAAAGCCGATCGCTAGTACCATCCCGAAAGACAATAATCGTTTGCGAAGAAATTCTCCAATTCCCCCATCGGGTTTGGCTCGAACATTCCACACAGTATTTAAAGCTTCTTGCAATTGAGCAAATACCCCTGACGCACCCACAAGTAACATTACTACACTAATAATTGAAGCAATACTACCAAGTTGAGGCTGATTGGCATTGGCTAAAGCTGTTTCAATTGCTTGCGCCCCTTGCTCTCCGACCAATTCATTGATTTGTTCAAGTATCTCTCCCCTAGCAGTATCTTGACCAAAAACCGCACCAGCGATGGCGATCGCCATCACTAATAAGGGAGTAATCGAAAATACCGTATAATAGGCTAAAGCAGCAGCTAGCAAAGATACCTTGTCTTGCTGCCATTCATAGAAAGATTCTTTTAGAAGCCTAAAAGTCGATCTAATTCTTATCTGCATAAATAAAAAAATTGAACTACTGCCCGTAATTTTGCAGTTTTTTCGCGCGGTCGCATCTGGCTAGGGAAGTATAACCATCGAACTATAGATTAGGACAACCCAATTTAACGTGAGGGCGATTCGTAAATCGCTCTTACACGCTTACAAAGGCAGGGGCTAATTCTTCTGGTTGTGCTGCCCGTTTCAAAATGCCGTCGGTGTCGTAATTATCGACTTTTTTGACAGGCATAGTTGCAGGGATATTGGGAGTCCAAACTGGACCTGGTACGACTGAATTGACGCGAATACCGCGAGTGCCTAAATTTAAAGCCGAAGAATTGGGTTTAAAAGCTAAACTTGAAGCAAGAGATGATAATCGTCTAGATTTAGATTCTGCCCAACAGACTTTAGCAGAATAGAATTTAGTTTAAATAGATTTTAACTAATTGGCTACTGGGTCAGAACTGTTTCGATAACGTTTTTTTAGTTCTTCTACGCTCAGATGAGATTTTAAGGCGCAATCAAAAATCTACTTAAAGTTGGGTAAACTTATGCAGACGTAAGGCCAAGCGCACTGGCATTACTAGGTATTATTGGAGTATGCAAACCTTTTGCCTAATATCTTCCTTTTCTCGGAAGAACTCTGGATATTAG
>JASJDJ010000258.1 GCA_030065635.1 Xenococcaceae cyanobacterium MO_188.B32 | reverse complement strand
CAATCGAACCTGTCATGGAATACTGCGAGCAAAATTAGTTATAGCTAGTAAGAAATAGCATCATCTTTCATCTTTAAAATTTTAAACCTAAGCTTAGAGGAAAGTACGCTTATATATTGCCTGAAGTTGCTGATATTTTTCTGATGATGCAAGATTACGCAATCGACGCAGGCGAGTTTCAACTAAGATTCGAGCATCAGAACGACTTATGGGTTCAAAGATAAGGCTAGAGTCATTGAATGTCACAATGAAAAAAAGACGTTGGGCATATAAAGTGGTAAAAAGTTCCCGATCATCTTGAATTAGGCAAACACGATAGAGAAGCCCGAAAGTAGGATGGTTTAAATAGGTTTCTTGACTCTGATTATCCACTGAACATTTAATTAATTTTTTTAAGCGTCATCATTAATTATTCTCAAAATTATAGCGGCGAACACCCAAAATAAATTGAGTTTTCAAGATAATAGACAAAAATCAACAAAGAGCGGCTTTAACAAGATTATCTAGCTGTTTTTCTGACAGTAAATTGTATCATAATATACATAAAATTATGCAGGAATCGCGCAACCTTCCTACATAATAATACCGATGGCAAAACTATATATAGAGTAAATAAAGCTTTATTTTATGAGTGAGACACTATATCTGCACAAAGTTGAGCTATAGTATAAATTCAATCTAGTTAACTTGTTTGAGTCTTACATATATGCAGCCAGCATTGTCAGCAACAGCCAACCAACTAAGTTCATTAAATATTGCAGAAGTTTCTAGTTCATCTACAACAACTAAGACTGCTAACAAGATTCAAGTTATTAGGCGAGATGGTTCTGTAACTTGTTTGGATATTACCAAAATTCGTTCCGTAGTTGAATGGGCTTGTGCAGACAAAGAAGTTAATCCTATAACTCTTGAAGCTGGATTAACCACTAGGTTGCGTAATGGCGTAACGACTAGAGAAATTCAAGATAACTTAATTGACTGCGCTCTAGGGATGTGTAGTCCCTCAGAAACAGATTGGCGTTACGTAGCGGGTAGATTACATATCTGGAATTTATGGAAAGATACCATTGTCAGTCGCGGTTATGGCTATCTAAAGAGGAAAGGAAGTAATTTAAAATTAAAAGATCGGGATTTTGATACAAATTCTGCTGTTTCTTCTTATCCAGATGCAGTACAGTTACAGGTTGAGAATAATCGTTACGATCGCGCTATTTTAAAATATTCCGCTGAAGAATTGGCGATCGCAGGAGATTGGATTAACCCAGAATGGGATAAAGATTATGATTATGCAGGGGCGGTATTACTTACTAAACGCTACTTATTAAAAGATGAATTGCCTCAAGAGGCTTATCTTACCTGCGCTTTATTACTAGCTTCTCAAGAAAAACCCGAACAGAGATTAAGCGTAGCCAAACAATTTTATGAAGCGATCGCGCAACGGAAAATATCTCTAGCCACGCCGATTTTAGCTAATTTAAGAGTTCCTAATGGTTCGCTGAGTAGCTGTTTTATTATTGGCATGGATGACAATTTAGAAAGTATCTTTGCTGAAATTACTAACGCCGCCAGGATTTCTAAAAATGGTGGTGGTGTAGGAGTTAATGTCAGCCGCATCCGTTCTACTGGTAGCTGGGTAATGGGAAAAGAAAATGCCAGTGGCGGAATTATTCCCTGGATCAAATTGCTTAACGATACCGCGATCGCAGTTAATCAAGGGGGGCGCAGGGCTGGTGCAGTTACCATTGGGGTCGATGTTTGGCATTTAGATGTTCCCGAATTTTTGGAAATGCAAGCCGAAAATGGCGATCGTCGTCGCAAAGCCTATGATGTCTTTCCTCAGCTAGTAATTCTCGATGAATTTATGCGTCGGGTAATTAACAAGCAAGAATGGGTATTAGTCGATCCTTATGAAGTCAGAATGAATCTAGGGATTGAATTAGCCGAACTCTGGGGAATAGAATTTGAAGCCGCATATCAACACATAGAATCAGAATTAGATAATAAAATAACTCTCTATAAAAAAGTCGATGCCCGCGAATTATTTAAGCATATAATGCGGAGTCAGGTAGAGACGGGAATGCCATATCTAGCATTTAAAGATACAATCAATCGAGCAAATCCTAATAAGCATGAAGGTTACATTCCTGGGGTTAACCTTTGTTGTGAATCTTTCTCCAATGTTAAACCAGGAGTGGAAGCACACTGTTGTAATTTAGTATCTCTAAATTTAGCTAACGTCGAAGAATCAGAAATAGCTAATATTTGTCAGTTAGCAGTCAGGATTTTAGACAATACTATCGATTTAACTAAACCTCCCTTTGTAGACAGTAAAACCCATAACGATAAATACCGAACTATTGGAGTGGGCTGCATGGGGTTAGCTGACTGGTTGGCTAAACGTCACCTGACTTACGAATCTCTAACCGAGATTAGCAATTTATTTGAAGAAGTTGCTTATTGGTGTACCTTTGCTTCGATGGAATTAGCCAAACATAGAGGGGCATATGCCGTCTTTGAAGGCAGCGAATGGAGTCAAGGTAAACTTGTAGGTGCAAAACCCGTTAAATGGTTTTTAGAGAATGCTAGAGAAGCAGAGCGTTGGGTAACTCTGGCACAGGATATCCAAAAATATGGTATTCGTAATTCCCATATTACGGCGATCGCGCCTAATACTTCTTCTTCTTTAGTACAAGGCTGTACTGCTAGTATTTTACCTGTCTATAGTAAGTTCTTCTATGACAAGTGGGCAAAAGGCACAGTACCCATCGCACCGCCATTTATCGAAGAATATTTCTGGTACTATCATGAAAACAAAAGTTTAGATCAGAAAAAAGTCGTTAAAGCTGTTGCCACCATGCAACAATGGATTGATACGGGAATTTCGATGGAATTGCTATTTAATCTCAACCAAGGTGTCTATTTCCCCGAAGAACCCAAAAGATTCCTTAAAGCTAAAGATATCTTTGAAACCCTAGTCATGGCATGGCAAGAAGGCTGTAAAGCCGTCTACTATATCCGCACCGTACAAAAAGACGATTTCAAAGAAAGTAGCGAAGGTTGTTCGGCTTGCGCCAATTAATATTTGACACTCCCCCGTCAAGCCACTGACTACGCTATCGCTTCGTCATTGCCTTTGACGGCGGATTCTTGCTTCACAACCTCTTAACTAGATATGACCGAAACCATACCCCCGTCAGACCGATTCCACAAGCATTTTAGTTTAAAGTCCACGATCTGCCCTACCGCAGACTCAAGCAAATGCTTTCATCTTGGTTCTGGAATACTTTTACGTAGGGACAGATTTTGCATTAATTTGTTTGCTGACATCTGTCAACTTGTATGCTTCTTTTCTCGCTACAACCCATGTATTCGTCTTTCAAGGTACAGACCATTCTAGTTAAGCGGGCGCGCCAATTAAGTTGGTATTTTCTCCGTCGTCCTTCTCTTGGTCAGCATTCCCAAGGGGCTGTCACCTGAATTTAGTTCAGGTGAATGACAACGCCCCGTTTGCGCCTGACGGCGAACGGCGCGTTGCGCCAGACGCCGCTAGGCGGCTCTGAGCCGATAGGCTCTGTGGGTCTGACCGCTATTTCACGGCTGGCTAAACCTTCTAACGTTATTCTACAACTACCAAACCCCATGCTATATAAAGATTTGATGTCTAAAGTGTTAAGTTGTCGCCGTTTGTTTTTTTGTCGGAATTCATCTCCCGCTAACCCTATCGGGTTTAGTCGGGAGTCCTCTTCCTCCATTTAAGATAGGTGTGATGGAGAAAGGGGAAAGGAGAAAGGTGTAAGGGGGAATTTGCAGTAGCAGGTTTCCACCCCGACTTAAAAGATCGGGGCTACCACGCTTCGTCGCGTAATTATCCTGTGTACGCGGTAGCCCAGGATTGGGGGGAAACCAGGGAGCAAAAAATAGGGGTGAGCGAAATTTACTGTGGTAAATAGGGAAATAGGGAAATAGGGAGATAATTGATTCCCGCGCGTCCCCAAATCCCCACGCATTTTTTCGCTCACCCAAAAAATAGTAGAAATTCAGCAGATATAACTTTTCAGATTTCTCTCGCCTTCTCTACTAATATTTTTCCTACTTCCAGTGTCCCAAATCACTGCATTTTTACCTATAGTCAACTAGCAAAAATACTAAAAAAAAGTTTTTTAGAGATGATATGTATTTTGAAAAAATGGGTAATTTCTAAATAGGAACACAAAACCTAAAACAAACACACAAAACACAAAAACTTATTACTTATTTAGGAAGGATAACATGAATAACGTATTTGCTGCAAAATTATTACAAAACCTACGTAACAAAAAAGGCGAAAAAGGTTTCACTTTAATTGAATTATTAGTAGTAGTAATTATCGTCGGTGTATTAGCTGCTGTTGCTCTACCTAACTTACTAGGTCAAGTTGGTAAAGCTCGTGAAACTGAAGCTAAAAATGCGATCGGTACTATTAACCGCGGTCAACAATCATATCACTTTGATGCCAAAGTATTTGTCCCTGCTACTGCTGATGCAGATTTCCAGGCTATCACAAACCCCTTTGGTCTTTCTTTAGTAAGTGCTGTTTATAATTATGATGTAGCTGCTCCTACAAGTGCTGCTATAAGTGGCTTGGCAACTGCTACACCTGTTTCTGCGACTGATGATGGTGTCAGAGGCTTTGGTGGTCTAACAGCTTATACTGCTGGTACTGGTGTATACGGTATGGCAGTCTGTCAAGGGACTTCTATCGGTACTATTCCCAGTGCTATAACTGTTGATACAACCGATCCTGATGCCAATACTTGTACTGATGGTGTAATTATTAAATAATTCAATGTATTAAACATTGTTTAGTTTCAAACTATTTTAGCACCAGGTAATTTACCTGGTGTTTGTTATTAATTAGCCATGTTAAAAATGTTTGAATATTTATTGTTTAAAAAAAACCAATCTCTAGAGCGTGGATTTACTTTAATCGAACTATTAGTAGTAACTATCATTATAGGCATTTTATCAGCAATTAGTATGCCTAATTTACTGGCACAAATTGGCAAAGCTAGAGAAACCGAAGCATCTAGTCAATTAGGTACAGTTGGACGCTCCCAACAAGCTTATCATTTTGAAACTAAAACATTTGCCCCTGATATGAATAGCTTGGGTCAAAATGTTGCTGTCGTAAATGGATATTATAATTTTCCCAATCCTACCATTGCTACTGCATCTATAGTCAAACATCAAGCTATTGTCAATGCACCTTACGATGTATCTTCTCGTAACTTTGCGGTCGGAGTTTATTTTAATTCTGGGGAATATACCTCTGTTTTGTGCCGAGCTATCGCACCGACTTCTCCTGTCACTGCTCCCGATACTTCTACCGATCCTTGCAACAATAGCGGAACCAAAATTCAGTAAATATTTGCGTGTTTTTTGAATTATGAAATACAGTCAATATTTAAAATTAGGCATGAATTTTATAGCTCTATCTACTTGTATAGCAAGCATTGTTTTATTACAAAATAATAGTTTAAAGAAATCAGAAATAATCCAAGATAAAGACATATATTTAAAAGAACAAGAGCAATTTAGCAGTATTGCTAAAATTAGAAAAAAGCTACCTAGCTTTGGATTTAACAATCTCATTGCCGACTTGACTTTTTTACAATTTGTGCAGTATTTTGGCGACGGCGAAGCAAGACAAATAACGGGTTATTCAACCGTTACGGACTATTTTGAAGACATAGTAAACCGCGACCCCAATTTTATTCAGTCTCATTTAGTCATGTCTGCCGCTAATTCTCTGTTTACAGGACGACCAGAAAAGACTGTTGACTTGATGAATCAAGCATTAGAAACAGTAAATCCCCAAGCCCCCAATTACCCTTTTCTACTTTGGACTTATAAAGCAGCAGATGAGACTTTATTTTTAGGAGACTTAAAAGCAGCCAAAAATTCTTATGAAATGGCTGCAAAATGGGCAAGATGGCGAAAGGATGATTTAGGCAACGAGATGGCTGGACGCTACGACAAAACTGCTCGATTCTTGGCTAGCGATCCCGATCCAACACAAGCTCAATTTGGTGCCTGGATGAGTATTTTATCAGGGACTCAAGACCGCAAAACTCAAAATTATATCCTCGATAAACTTAAAGACTTAGGTGCAGAAATAACTATCGATTCTGATGGTAAATTAAAGGTCAAACCACCAAGAAAAGCTTAAACTAGATTGCTAGAAGTATTTAACAATTAAACCACATCTACTTTGAAAACCGTAGTTTTTCTTCTTTGGGTTCAAGTTGACACTCTCTGCGCTAAAAGCGACGGAGATTCTTTTCAGCACTTGCTAAGATAAGGATAAGCGAATATCCCATAACCTAACACGCATAGGCATTGTCAAAACGCCTAAGCGCGAAACCACGAGCGTCAAACTGAAACCCGTATTGCTCCGCGACTTTTCTTGCTATTCCGATAGCACCATTAATATCTGCATTAAATTCAATTCCTGTAGCAGAAC